>JAQGMQ010000107.1 GCA_028292305.1 Rhodoferax sp. | reverse complement strand
TTTCTTCTGCCGGTCGGTGGTGACCGACACCCCACCCACGGCCATGTCGCACTTGCCGGCCGCCAGGTCCGGCAGCAGGTTGGCCCAGGTGGTCTTCACCCATAGCGGCTTGGCGCCGAGGCTGGTGCTGAAGCCGGTCATCAGGTCCACGTCGATGCCCTCGTACGTGCCGTCGGGTTTCTGGAAGCTGAAGGGCTTGTAGTCGCCGGGGGTGCAGATGCGCAGGGTGGCGGCGGTTTGCACGGCGTCCAGGTGGGATTGGGCTGCGGGCTTGGTTGCCGGCACGGTGGCACAGCCTGCAAGCACGGCGGCAGCGAGGATGGAACTGACTGTGGATGCGAAACGCATGCAAACCTCCGTTGAATAATGAAGGCGCCATTGTGCGATGAGGTGCGCCGACGCGCGAGACCTTCTGACAGCGCTTGCGGCACCGAGGCTTGTCCTTGCCGACCGGGCCACGCCGCAACGCTCAGCCGCGCGGCCTGCCTGGAGGCGACGCGCGCACAACCAGCCATGCCAGCAGACCGCCCGCCAACACATCCGGCACCTGGTGCTGCCACGTGGTGAGCGCAGAGACCCCCACCGCCACGGCCCAGGCGTGCCACGGCTTGCGAAACCGCGGCGGCACATGCGGCAGCAAGGTGCACCACAAGACGCCCAGCACGGCGATGTGCAGCGACGGCAGCAGGTTGCCCGGTTGGTCGAACAGGCCCAGCCACTGGTAGAGATGGGCGGGCAGCCCGGGCACTTCGGGCACGGCGCGCCGCATGTGAAACGGCAACAGCCAGAAGCACACAAAGGCCACGCCCTGCACAGCCAGAAGCCGCAGGCTGAGGCGCCGCAAGGCCTGTGGTTCCGAGCAGATGAAAAACGCCGCCAGGTAGACCAGATCGAGGCTGCAGTAGGGCACGACGCTCCACGGCCAGAGCGGCACCCACGCGTCCAGCCACACCGCGGTGTCGGGCCGCGCCGGCAAGCGCGCGGCGTGGCGCAGAGTAAGCTGGTAGCCGCTGACGAAGACCGCCGCCACAGCCACCAGGTAGAGCGCGGCCTGGATGCGTTGCAGCCGTCGCTCGCGCCGGTCCGCTGCGGAAACGGCAGGCGGGCGCGACGGCGAATCAGGGGTCTTCGTAGCCAAAGGCATAGGCGGTCATGGCCAACTGGCCTTGCGCGTGGGGGCCGAGGATCTGCAGCAGACGCCGGTCGTCGTAGGCGCCGATGACGAGCCCGCCCAGGCCGTCGCGCGCGGTCTCGTGTTGCAGCGCGCCCAGGTAACTGCCGGCCTCCAGAAGCGCGAATCGACCGCCGCGTTCACCGTATTTGCGGAAGTGACCTTCAGGCTGGGCCGTGATGACCAGCACCGCCGCAGGCATGCTGCCGCCGATGCCGAGGACGGGCGCGAGCTGTGCCCACACCAAGGGGCCGGGCAGGCGCGTCAGCCCATGTGCCTGCGGGTCGTACCAGGCCACGAAAGGCGACTCCGCGCCAACACGCAAGGCGAGCACATGCACCAGCAACGGGTATTTGCCGCCGCCGGACGCCAGCGGCCGGTGGCCATCGGCGCGGGCGGAAAGCGGCCACAGCAGATCGGACAACTGCTGCAGGCCGACGGCCCGCTGGCTGAATTGGCGCACGCTGCGCCGCTCGGCCCAAGGCCGCGACACGACCGGGCTGGCTGGCGGCAGCGGCGCCGCGGCATGCACAAAACGCGGGCGCACCGGCTGTTGGTCTTGCGTGGCGTCCGACTCCACCGACTCGCGCAGCATCTCGGCTCTTGTCGGATTGATCTCGCTGGCGCGCCAGAACTGCGCAAACAGCGGCGCGTGAAGAGGGCGTTCGTCCATACAGGAGCGTGGGCCTCAGCCCAAGGGATGTGGCCAGGGATTGGGCACGGCGGTATGCCGCACCGCGCCCGGGTAACGCCAGCCGATGTCGGTGCACCGCCCGCCCAGAAACGGCGCCCGCTCATCGGCATGCAAGGCGGTCAACACCGGCGCGACCACCCGCACCACGCGCAAACCGGCTTGCGCGACGTCGGTGGTGGTGAGTTCCTGGTAATGCAAGTCAACGCCTGCTGATGCCAGAAGCTGCACCAGCTCGGCCAGTTGCGCCGCCTCGTCGCGCCGGGCCAGGCCGGCATCCGCTGGCGGGGTTGCGGCCGCGCGGTGCTTGAGCAAAGGCAACTGGTTCCAAGCTTCGGGATACAGCGTGTAGTACGCCGCGTGTTCGTCGAACCGGCGCAAATCGGCAGGCTCCCGCGGCACCTGGAGGCCGCTCTGCCGGCGCATGAAGTCGGCATACCGCAGGCTTTGCGCCCACTCCAGCCAGGCCTTGTCCATCGCGCCCTGCACGCTGGCGCGGCAGGCGATGCCGAACGCGTGGCGCGGCTGGCCCTCGGCGTCCAGCCGGCCCATCACGGCCACCACGGGATGCGGATTCCAGGCCTGGGTGAGGTCGAACGCATGCACACGCGCCCCCATGGCGCGGGCCGTTTCGGCGTAGTGGGTGGCGAGCGGCATCTCGTGGCCGCCGAGCCCGTTGAGCCAGGTCACGGCCAGTGCATCGCGTTCGAGCACCTCTTGCGTGGCGCGCAACAGGGCGCGCCACGGGCCCGTGCCCGCGTGGTCGCGCTGGGCCGCCAGGCCGCTCGAGGTCGAAGGCCAGCGGGCGACGCCCTGGTGCACGCCCAGGCCGACCACTTCCTGCGGCGCCCACACGCGCTGGTTGTCGCGGAGCCGGTACATCGGCAGGAACGTATCGCCGGGACCGGCCACCATCGGCCAGGGGAAGCCCGGCGCGCGGCGCTGCGTTGGCGAGAACAACGCGAAATCGCCGTCGTCCAGAACATGGCGAAATTCGCCAGGGGCCAACCCGGTCTGCAGCGCATGCCGGGGCCGCCAGGGCAGCACGGCTCTGGATGCCGCATAGCGTTCCAGGGCCTCGCCCACCGCGGCTTGGCGCGCCTGTTGCCAATCACCGAAGGCCACGGCACCCGCCGTGCCTTGCCATCGGTTGACCGCTTCTGCCGGCACCGCCACGTTGACGATGCCAGGCACGTCGCAGGGCTCGGCCGGCAGGTCGCGTGGCGGCAGCACCAGCCCGGTTCGTGCGTGTGCCGCCGCCATCAGCAGATGGTCGGACAACGGGCACCGGCTTGTCAGTGTTTGAGCCAAAGCCACGCCTCCACGACGCCCAGGACGGCCATCGCCACCAAGGCCAGCATCGAAATCAGCAGACCCCGCCAGCCGCTTCGTGCGGCGTCGCCGTAGGTGCTGACCCACACGCCACCCCATGCACCCGCAAAGAGAAAGGCGGCGAAGGTCACGCTGCCACTCATCAAGCCAAGCCCGGACGCGATGAACGAAAGCAATGGCAAAAAGAAGCCCAAGATGCCGGGACCTTGGCCGGGCGAACGGGACGCCACAGGCGCGGCATCGGTGGCAAGCTTTGATGCCACGGGTTTTGATGCCACGAACTTGCCCCCGACCGGCGTGAGCGACTGGAAATGCATGGAGGTCAACACCGAGCTCACGCCCAGCGTCACCACACAGGAACTGCAAGTGGTGGAGGTGCACCCGCCCGCGGCTGCGGCGTCCGCGCTGTGGCTGGACCGGGCGTCAAATTGAGTGGGCAGTTTGATCATGGGGTGGTCGTGGTTGCGCCATCAGCCAAGGCAACGGCAGAGGCGTGAGGCGCGCAACGCCCGAACTTTCCATCGCTGCGCATACAGGGCAATCGGGCAATACAAACACCTGGCTGCTGTGCATCTGCAAGCTGCGCAGATCGAGCGTGAAGGTGCGTTCCACCAGGCGCGGGCCGAGCACGGCCGCATCGGCAAGCAAGGCGGCAACGCCGGCGGCCCGTTGCGCCATGGCCGGCTGTTCCGGCCCGGGCAAGTCGCCCCAGCGCCGCATGACGCGGTGCCCCATGCAGGCGAGGCAGGCCGTCTGGCCCGGGACCACCATCGGGCCAATGCCGACGGTGTGGTGGTAGGCCAGGTCCAGCAGCACGTGGGTGCGGGTGAGGGGTGCGGCCTGGTAGGCGACGAGCAAGTCCGACCAGCTTGCCGTGGTGCGCACGATGAGCGTCAGGGCGTCGTCGTCGGCATTGGGTTCCGGCAGGCAGGTCCAGCCGTGGGCCTGAAGCGCATTCGGCAAGGCTGGCAGAGGCTGCCCAGCCCAGTGGATAACCAGCGCGGGCCGCTGTGTGGTGGTGGCGCCGAGGGGCACCAGCGCCCCCAGACGGCGCAACTGGCGGATCGCCGCACCCAGCAAGGGATCTTGCAACCACTGGCGCGCCTGGCCGGCATCACAAAGGGCGATGAGCTTGGCACAGGCATGCGCCGGGGCCTCGTCGACCACATAGACCTCGTCGGCTCCGCCATTCACCACCAAGAAATCACCGACCACGTCAAGCCGCCATGCCGGGCTGAGCACCCAGGCTGAAGCGACAGCCAAGCCCGCACCGCCGCTGATGTCACGCACAATATTTTTTCTTTGTATGCATGCATCCATCTTAGCCCGACGACATCGATCCGTTCGGCCGTCGAGCGCGATGTTCGCTTTGCACTAATTCCCATCGCAGAAGGACTTGGCGACGCTATGGCGAACACCTTTCCGGGGACGCGACTTGTCTGAGCGAACAGCCCAAGTTGCGCGCTGGCGCCTACCCCTCGAACTGCGGATGCGTCTGCCGAATCCTGTTCATCGCCATGCCCGCCGCGGCCGTGCGCGTCTCGACCCCCAGTTTCACGTACACCCGCTCCAGGTGTTTCTTCACCGTGGCCGGGCTCGAGCCGAGGATCTCGCCGATGTCGCGGTTGGTCTTGCCCTTGACCAGCCAATACAGCACTTCGGCCTCGCGCGCCGTGAGCTTGAAGCCCAGGCCCATGGCTTCGATGACGGCGGCGTCGGACACCTCGCGCATGACGATCAGCCAGTCGCCGCCGCCTTCGCTGTCGCCCGTCTGCTGGTGCAGGCGAAAGCTGAGTTGCTTGGCACCCAGCTCGACCGTGAGGCGCGGCGGCTCGACGCGGTCGGCGGCCAAGGCGTCGGCCATGGCTTCGACGAGCGGGAGGTTCTGGCGCAGCCATTCGGCCACGGCTGGCGGGGCCTGGTTCTGCTGCTCGGGGCCGGGTGCCGCGAAGTAGCGGCGCAGCAGTTCGCGGGCCAGCGGCGTCTGCCACATCAGGCGGCCGTCGCTGGCACGCACGGTGATGCTGGCGTAGCCGAACGCGTCGAGCGCATTGCGCGCCTGCCCGGCCTGGCGCACCTCCTGCCGCGCACGGCGGGCGCCCTGCAGGTGCACGTTCATGCGGGCCAGCACTTCCTTGGGCTTGATCGGCTTGGTGACGTAGTCGACACCGCCGGCCTCTAACGCGGCCACCAGGTGTTCGGTCTCGGTGAGGCCGGTCATGAAGATGATCGGGATGTGGGCCGTGGCCGGCAATGCCTTGAGCCGGCGCGCGACTTCGAAGCCGTCCATGCCGGGCATCATGGCGTCGAGCAGGATGATGTCGGGCAAGGCCTGCGCGGCGCGCTGCAACGCGGTTTCGCCGCGTGTGGCCACCAGCACGGTGTAGCCCGATTCGTCGAGTGCATCGTGCAGCACCGCCAGGTTGTCGGGCACGTCGTCGACGATCAGCACCACGTCGCTGTTGCTGCGGTCCAGGGGGTCGCCCGGCTGGGCCGTGGCGGTGCCGATGGCGGACGGCAACGTGGAGGCCGACGTGGGGTCAGGGCTGGACAGGTCGGATAGCGGGAGCATGGTGGGCGGAGGCGTCAGTGGGGACCGCGGCCAACAGGCGGCCGATGGATTCGAACTGGAATTGTCGCGCCAAGTCGCGAATCTCGGCCACCAGGCCCGCGCAGGCTGGTTCTTCGGTCTCGATGGTGGCCAGCTGGTTCATCACGCCGCGGTAGTAGCCCAGTTGCACCGACTCGGCCAGCGCCTGCAGCAAGGGCGCGCTGGGCCACACGCGTGGCGCTGGCGCGGCGGGCGCGGGTGCGGGCGGCTCGGACGGCGCCTCGGTCCACTGCAGGCCGAGGCGGCGCTCCAGCCAGTCGAGCAACTCGCTGTGGCGCAGCGGCTTGACGATGAAGTCTTCGGGGCGGATGCCGACGTCGTTGTCCAGCGCCTTGTCGAACGCATTGGCCGACACGATAGCGATGGCACATGCCCCCACGCTCGGCACTGGCGTGTCCTCGCTGCCCCCCGAGGGGGCTGCCCCGCCTTGGGGCGGCCCGGCGGCGGGGCGGCCGCGGTCATAGCCTGCGGCCCGCAGCCGCCGTATCGTCTCCCACCCATCGATGCCCGGCATGGCCAGGTCCATCAGCACCACGTCGGGCCGGTAGCCGGCGGCCAGCAGGTCTAGTGCGTCGTGGCCGCTGG
>JAQGMQ010000077.1 GCA_028292305.1 Rhodoferax sp. | reverse complement strand
GTTCTTGACGATGATGGACTCGTCGCTCATGGCCGGCACATAGGCGCCGCCGGCCGTGCACGAGCCCATCACCACGGCGATCTGGCCGATGCCCAGCGCGCTCATGTTGGCCTGGTTGTAGAAGATGCGGCCGAAGTGGTCGCGGTCCGGAAACACCTCGTCCTGGTTGGGCAGATTCGCGCCGCCGCTGTCGACCAGGTAGATGCAGGGAAGACAGTTCTGCTGCGCGATCTCCTGCGCGCGCAGGTGCTTCTTGACGGTGAGCGGGTAGTAGGTGCCGCCCTTCACCGTGGCGTCGTTGCAGACGATCATGCAGTCGACCCCGCTGACGCGGCCGATGCCGGTGATCACGCCGGCGCAGGGCGCGCTGTCGGTCCCGTCGCGGTCGGGATACATGCCGAAGGCGGCGAGCGGCGAGAGTTCGAGGAACGGCGTGCCCGGGTCGAGCAGCATCTGCACCCGTTCACGCGGCAGCAGCTTGCCGCGCGCCGTGTGTTTGGCCCGCGCCGCGTCGCCGCCGCCGGCCGCCGCGCGCTCGACCTTGGCCCGCAGGTCGTCGACCAGAGCCCGCATGGCGGCCGCGTTGGCCTGGAAATCGGCCGAGCGTGAATTGAGTTGTGTCTCCAGAACTGGCATGCGGGCGTTCCTTGTTTTTTGACGTCTTGGTTGACGTTTACGTAAACGTCAATTCTAGGGGAAATTACACCGTCTTTACCATCGGGTGGCGGAGCGGCAGTGCCAGGCCGTTATAAAGCTTGCAGCGTACTCCTTGCAGGCGCCAACCCAACCGTCCACGCCAATCCCCTTGGCCAGCCAGGCGCGGCGCCAACCGCGCGCCAAGCCCCGCCGACATTACCGAAGCCCTGCGCACCCATGTCGTCCGTCGAACTCGTCCTGTTGCTGCTGATGCTAGGCGCCGTCTCCGGCCTGGCCGGGCGCTACATCCCCGCCGTGCCGCTGCCGCTGCTGCAGATCGCCGTGGGCGCCGCCATTTCCTGGCCGCAGGACGGCCTGCATGTGGCGCTCGACCCGGAGATGTTCCTGCTGCTGTTCGTGCCGCCGCTGCTGTTCTCGGACGGCTGGCGCATGCCCAAGCGCGAGTTCTATGCGTTGCGCCGGCCCATCGTTACGTTGGCCTTCGGCCTGGTGTTCGCCACCGTGCTCGGGCTCGGTTTTTTCGTGCACTGGCTGATCCCGACGGTGCCGCTGACCGTGGCCTTCGCACTGGCCGCCGTGTTGTCGCCCACCGACGCGGTGGCCGTGGCCGCCATCGGCCGGCGCGTCGGCCTGCCCGGGCCGCTGATGCACATCCTGGAAGGCGAGTCGCTGCTGAACGACGCCTCGGGCCTGGTGGCGCTGAAGTTCGCGGTGGCGGCCACGCTCACCGGCATGTTCTCGTGGAAGGCGGCGGGCGCCGATTTCGTGTGGCTGGTGGGAGGCGGGCTGGGCGTGGGCATGATCTGCGCGTGGCTGTTCAGCAAGCTGCGCGACGCGGTGACGCACCGGCTGTTTGAAGACGCGAGCATCCACACCGTGGTGCTGCTGCTGTTGCTGCCCTTCGCGGCTTACGTGGCTGCCGAACACCTGGGCGTGTCGGGCATTCTGGCGGCGGTGACGGCCGGCGTGACGCTGAACTTCGCCGACCTGGAGCGCAGCGAACACGTGGCCGAACGCATGCAGGCGCAGGCCGCCTGGACCATGATCGAGTCCACCTTCAACGCCACCATCTTCCTGCTGCTGGGGCTGCAGTTGCCGGCCATCATCGGCAGCGGCCTGAGCTATGGCGGCGGCTTTGCGTGGGTGCTGGCGGGCTACGTGGTGGCCATATCGGTGGCGCTGCTGGGCCTGCGCTGGCTGTGGATCGCGCTGGCCGTGCGCCGCGCCATGATGGTGGCCCAACGCAAGGGCCGGCCGGTGGACACGCCCTCGCCGCGCATCGTGGCCGCGGCCGCGCTGGCCGGCATTCGCGGCGCGATCACGTTGGCGGGTGCGCTGTCGGTGCCGCTCACGCTGGCCGACGGCAGCCCGTTCCCGGCGCGCGGCCTGTTGATCTTCCTGGCGACGGGCGTGATCCTGTTCACCCTGCTGGCGGCCAGCATCGGCCTGCCGCTGCTGCTGCGCAAGCTGCCCGCCGAGCGCATCAACCCGCACCGCCGCGAAGAACGCGAGGCCCGCGTGCTGGCCGCCCAGGCGGCGGTCGACAGCCTGGACACCGTGCCGCCAGTGGCCGCCGCGCACCGCGATGTCGAACGCGCCGAAGTGGCCGCACGGGTGGCGGGCGACTACCAGCGGCGCATCCTGGGCCAGGCGCCTGATGTGTCCGACGCGGCCGACCCGGCGCAGGCCCGGCGTCTGCACACGCTCGAGATGGAACTGAGGCTGTCGTGCCTGCAGGCCGAACGCCAGGCCTTGTATGCGCTGCGCCGCAAGCATCGCATCAACGACGACACGTTGCGCGAGCTGGTGCAGGAGGTGGACCTGGCCGAGGTGGTGGTGCGTAAACGCCGGAAGGCGGAGAAGCCAGACCGGGGCAACCGCGCCGAACCAGCCGACATGCCGAAAAACCGATAGCCAGGCCAGGCGATCTTCGCGCGTACCGCGCGCGGACGGTCTGATGGCACGCGCCGCAAACGGAAGCGAACGCACAAAGCGAGTGTCCGGGGCGACAGGCCCCGTGCCAGGCCCAACTGACGAACGCTGAAGTCATCCGTTCATTTAACGAACAGAAAACCTCCCATACCGACGGCAGAAGCGTAGTATTTGAAATACACGAAAAGATACATAAGACACTAATACATCTTTTTTGATCTGGAACCGAATCGCCTTTGGGGAGCGCGATAAGGAACAGAAAAACAGAAGAAGTGTGCTCGGACACCAGACCCCTACCAGAGGTTCGCGCATATGCCCATCGCCCCTGCAGCCCTGCCATGTCACCCGGCGCCACCGCTTGGCAGCGCACTGCGGCTCAGTCGCGTCGCAAGGATGGCCGTCTTCCTGTGCCTGATGCTGTGCTGTTGTTGGGTCCGGGCCGCCACCTACACGGTGACCACCACCGCCGATACGGGGGGCACCTGCACGGCGGTGGTCGCCGGCGCAGCCACTTGCACCACCTTGCGCGAGGCGATCAACGCCGCGGATGCCACGGTGGGTACGCCTGACACCATCTTGTTCAGTAGCGCCATGGCGAACGGAACAATTATCTTGTCGTCTGTGCTGCCCAACGTTAGCGATACTTTGACCATTGACGGGCAGTCCAATAACATTACCGTCAGCGCCAATGGCGCAACGATATCGGAGTTGCTTATCAACGGCACGACAGGCAGCCAATTGCTGAATATGACTTTAACGAAAAGTGGAGGTGCTTTGGTGATTATTACTGGGGCGACCAATGCAAGGCTTCAGGGAAATACCTTCTGCAGAGGTGCCTCCTCCGGAAGCACCACGCAGGCCGTGATGTGCAGCGGGTGTACGAACTTCACGTTCACACAAAACACCATTACCGACTGGAGCAGGTCAGCACTCGTGTTGTCCAATATGTCGGCGGCCACAGGCAATTCCGCCACCGTCACTAATAACGTCTTCAACGCCAATTCCATCGGGGTTGACATGCAAGGCGCAAGCAATGCCTTGGTTGATCAGAACACCATGACGGGAAATAGGAGCGGCGTGCGACTGTTTCGGGGCGATAGCAATGTCATCACCAATAATTCGATCAGTGGCGGAGACATCGCCGGAATCGAAGTGGGCTCAAGCACGGCAACCGGGTCTTTCAGTAACAATCTTATTCAGGGAAATACTATTACCAGCAATAGTTATGGCATTCAATTCAAGAGCAGTAGCAGTCTGCAAGTAAATCAGAACACAATGACTGGCAACACGATCTCGGGCCACGGCATAGCAGGCATCGCCATTCTGACGCCCAACTCGACCGGCAATGCCATGTACAACAACAGCATCTTTGGCAACGGCGGCCTGGGCATCGACCTCGGGCCGGCCGGCGTGAGCTTGAACGATGCTGGCGATACCGACACCGGCTTCAACGACCTGCAGAACTTTCCGGTGTTCAAAAGCATCGTCGGCAACCAGGTCATGTTCACTCTGGACACCACGGCCAATGGCAATGGCTACCGCATCGACTTCTACAACAACCCAGGCGGCGTGGACCCTTCCGGTTACGGCGAAGGCCAGACCTTCCTCGGTTTCTGCGTGGTGGCCAGTCCCAGCGCCACGGTGCCCAGCACGTGCACGGTGGCCGGCGCCAGCGTCACCACACTACGGGCCACGGCCACCCGGTGCCAGGCGGCAGGGTGCAGCGGACCCACCGCAACACTTTCCATCGGGTCGACGTCCGAATTCAACAAGGGACTGGTTCCGCCGACCGTGAAGGTGGCGAAGAATTCGGTCGGCGCCGTGGGCAGCTTCGGCTTCGACCTGACCAACGTGAGCACCCTGACCGACAGCGTGGTCACCACGACCTCGGGCACCACCGTGACGTCGGCCACCGTGCATACCGGCACGGCCGGTGTGCTGGCGACGGTGACCGAAACGGTGGCGAGTGCCGCCGGCTACACCACGGCCGTGAGCTGCGTGGATGCCAACAGCGCAATCACCGGCAACACCGTGGCCGTGGCCAAGAACTCGGTGGGCGGTGTCGGCCCCTTCGCCTTCAACCTGACCGGGGTGACGAATGCCACCGACAACGTGACCACGGCCACCAGCGGCACGTCCGTGGTTTCGGCCACGACCCACATCGGCACGGTCGGCACGGCGGCCACCGTGGTCGAGACCGCTGTTGCCGGCTACAGCACCGCCACCAGTTGCGTCGATGCCAACGGCGCCGCCAGCGGCAACGGGGCAGCGGCGGTGACCAGCGCCACGGGCACGGCCAGCCTGACGGCGGGCCAGATGAGCACCGCCGCGGTCTGGACCTGCACCTTCACCAACACGCTGCTGCCCACGGTGAAGGTGGCCAAGAACTCGGTGGGTGGCGTGGGCACGTTCGCCTTCAACCTGACCGGGGTCACGATCCCCGCCGACAACGTGACCACGGTCACCGCCGGCAGCACGGTGGTCTCGGCCACGACGCACACCGGCACGGTCGGCACGGCGGCCACCGTGGTCGAGACCGCCGTGCCCGGCTACAGCACCGCCACCAGTTGCGTGGACGCGAACGGTGCCGCCAACGGCAACGGTGCGGTGGCTGTGACCAGCGCCACCGGCGCGGCCAGCCTGACGGCGAGCCAGATGCGCGGCGGTGCGGCCTGGACCTGCACCTTCGCCAACACGCGGCTGGTGGCGGATCTGTCCATCGTGAAAACCGCCAACCCGACCACGGTGCAGAGCGGTGGCACGGTGACTTTCACGCTGACGGTGAACAACGCCGGCCCGGCCGCCGCCAACGGCGCGGTGGTGCGCGACAACCCTGGCGCAGGTTTGAGCTGCGTGACCGCGCCGACTTGCACGGCCAGTGGCGGCGCAGTGTGCCCGGCGGCGGCGGCATTGACGGTGGCAGCGATGGCTGGCGGCGGCGGGGTGGCCATTCCCACGCTGCCGAATGGCGGCGGCACCGTGTTCACGTTGACCTGCACGGTGACGGCCACCGGACAGTGAAGCCTGGCGGTGACGGGCTTGCCGGTCGCTGAACGGAGGCCAAGCGCGAGGCCGCTGGCGTATGGGTCGCCGCTGGCGCAGGCGTGGCCGTTCACCATGATGGTCGTGCGCCGGGCCCGCCGCCGCCGGCGCGCCAAGGGGACCGCATGCCGTAGATATACTGGCGCGCCGGGCGCCAACCGCCCACGCCTCCACCCCCGTAGCCACTGGAACAGACCACTTGAGCGATTCGACTGTCAGGCGTGCGCGCGGTTCCAACAGCACGGCCGCCACCCAGGCCGACGTCGCCCGCGAGGCCAAGGTGTCGCAGAGCGCCGTGTCGCGGGTGTTCGCCGGCCGGGGCTATGTGGCCCCCGACGTCAAGGCGCGCATCGAGGCCGCGGGGCGGCGGCTCAGCTACAGCCCGAATCTCGTTGCCCGCACCATGGCCAAGGGGCAATCGAACATCGTGGCGGTGCTGACCACGGCCATCACCCACCCCTTCGTGCCGCACCTGCTCGAGCAGCTGACGCTGGCCACGCAGGCCCGCGGGCTCGAGGTGCTGCTGCTCAACGTGCCCGAAGGCCAGCAGATCGAACGCCTGGTGCCGCTGGCCAAGGCGTACCGCGTCAAGGGCATCATCATCGCCAACGTGACGCTGGCCCAGACCAGCGCGACGCTGGCCCGCGAGGGCGGCACGCCGGTGGTGATCGTCAACCGTTATGCCGAAGACGAAGGCGTGCACACCGTGTCGTGCGACAACGTGGACGGCGCGCGCAGCATTGCCAACGAGATGATCAACGCGGGGCTGCGCCGCCTGGCGTTCGTCGGCGGGCGGGCCACATCGGCCACCAACACCGCGCGGCGCAAGGGCTTCCTCGACAAGCTGACCGAGCGCGGCATGGCGCCGGTGTTCGTTGCCGAGGGGGCCTTCTCGCACGACTGGGGTTACGAGGCAGCGGGCCGGCTGCGGCGCGAATGCCCCGAGGTCGACGGCGTGTTCTGCGGCGACGACGCGGTGGCGCTGGGCGTCATCGACGGCTACCGCGACGACCCGGGCGCGTCGGGGGCGGTGCCGGCCATCGTCGGCTTCGACGACATCCCGGGCGCCAGCTGGTCGCCCTACCTGCTGACCACCTTCCGCAACCCGTTGGAGGAGATGGTCGAGGCCGCGCTCGACATGCTCGAGCTGCCCGCCGACGCCAGCCCGCAGCGCAAGCTGTTGCCCGGCACGCTGATACGCAGAAAAACATTTTGACACAGCCTTCAGGCACGCATTTCGCTAGAGTGTGACTGCGCAGTCATATAAATGTTGGGTAGGTAGAGCTGGATAAAGCGGATTTGGCGGGTGTTTGGGCTTATCCGCCACGAGAACTAACCACATTGCACCATTGTTGTGACTACGCATGCACATATTTGGACCCATTGCACTCTTTTGAGAATCCGAAAATGCTTACTTCTGATCTGGAAAATCAAGCAGCGGCGCCCGGCGCGCCACCCGCCGGCATCGCCCCCGCCGAATGGCAGGCCCGTTGCGACATGGCGGCGCTGTTTCGCTGGATGAACCGCCTGGACATGAACGAGCAGATCGCCAACCACTGCAGCCTGATGCTGCCGGGCAGCGACGACCTGTTCATCATCAACCCGCGCGGCCTGCACTACCGCGAGATCACGGCCAGCAAGTTCATCGTTTGCGACCTCGATGGCAAGGTGCTGCGCGGCGACGGCGAACTGCGCAAGGTGGCCTTCTACATCCATACCCGCATCCACCTGCGCCACCCGCAGGCGCGCTGCATCCTGCATGTGCATCCGCGTTACCTCACGGCGCTGTCGATGGTGCAGGGCGGGCGTTTCGAGCTGGTGCACCAGAACAGCGCCATGCTCTATGACCGCGTGGCCTACGACGAAGAGCACAACGGCGTCGTGCTCTGGACGGAGGAGGGCGACCGCATGGCCGACATCATGGCCGACAAGACGATCCTGCTCAGCAAGAACCACGGCGTGACGGTGGTCGGGCCGAGCCCGGCCGATGCCTTCGACGAGCTCTACATGGCCGAACGCACCGCCATGTACCAGATCACCGCCATGGGCACCGGCATGCCGCTGGCGCCGTTTGCCGACAACCTGCGCGAACGCTTCAACGGCCGCTGGGGCGACAAGTTCGATGCCGATCTGCACCTGGCCGCGATCCGCCGGATGCTCGACGTCGAAGAGCCCGACTACGCCACCTGATTGCCCCTTTTCCCCAGTCCCCCCGTTCGACGATCCCGCCCCCGCACCTTGGAGAACTCCATGCCCCACGCCTTCATGCTCCCGCGCCGCTTCGGCCTTGCCTGTATCTCGGCCCTGTTGCTCGCCGCGGCGCCGGTGTACGCCCAGAAGAAAGGCGGCGATGCCATCGTCGCCCAGCAGGCGCAGCCGCCGAGCCTCGACGCGATGACCACCTCGGCGCAGGCCGCGCGCAACATCAACCTGCAGATCTACGAGGGCCTGTTCGCACGCAGCGAGAAGGGCGAAACCATTCCCGACCTGGCCGAGAGCTACACCAGCTCCATCGATGGCCTGGGCTACACCATCAAGCTGCGCAAGGGCGTGAAGTTCCACAACGGCCAGGTCATGACGGCGACCGATGTGAAGGCCTCGCTCGAGCGTTATGCCAAGGTCGGCGGCAGCGCGCAGAACATGGCGCTGGTGCAGTCCATCACCGTGGTCGACCCGGCCACCATCGCCATCAAAATGAAGTCGCCGTTCCAGGGCTTCATCGAGTTCCTGGGCTCGCCGCGCGCGCCGGCGGTGATCATCCCCGCGAGCGAAGCCGCCAAGGAGGCCAACAAGATCAACGTGATCGGCACCGGCCCGTACAAGATGGTCGAATACCGGCCCGACAGCTTCGTCAAGCTGGCCCGTTTCGACGACTACGTGCCCAACCCGGCCTACAAGGCCCGCGACGGCCTGGGCGGCAGGAAGACGCCGTACCTGGACACCGTGACCTTCCGCTTCATCCCCGAAGCCGGCGCCCGCAACAGCGCGCTGGAGACCGGTGAAGTGCAGGTGCTGGAACAGATCTCGCCCACCGCCGCGCGCCGCATGAAGTCGAACACCGCGGTGGTCTCCTACGAGATGATGCCGTGGTCGTTCCAGACCATCTTCCTGAACGCCAACGTGGCGCCCACCAACAACCTCAAGGTGCGCCAGGCGATCATGGCCGCGCTCGAGGACGAGGAGATCATGGCCATCTCCACCGACGGCCTGTACCGCATGACACACGGCTGGCAGCACCCGGGCACGCCGTATTTCGCGGGCGACGTAGGCAAGCCGCTCTACAACCAGCACAATGCCGAGAAGGCCAAGGCCCTGCTGAAAGAGGCGGGCTACAAGGGCGAGGAACTGGTGTTCATCGCCGACAACGGCTTCAAGAACCACAACGACACCGCCGTGATCGCAACCCAGCAACTCAAGGCCATCGGCATGAACGTGCGGCTGCAGGTGGCCGACTGGCCCACCACGTTCGCGGCGCGCGCCAAGCCCGATGGCTGGAACCTGTTCCCCATCATGATCGGCATCGAGCCGTACGAAGGCCCGATCAGCGTCGGCGTGTTGTTCACCGGTGACAACAACTGGCAGCACAAGAAGGACGCCGAGCTCGAAGCCGACATGGTCAAGCTGAGCACCGCCCCGTCGATGGACGACCGCAAGGCCGCCTTCGCCGCCATGCAGGCCCGCATCTACGACCAGGCCTATGCCATCAAGGTCGGCGACGTCGGCATCTATGAAGCCGCCAGCGCCAAGCTGAAGAACTTCGCGCCGCACCGCGTCCCGCGGATGTGGGACGTCTGGTACGACTGAAATGACGGTGCCGCCACGCCCATCGCTGCGCGTAGCACCGCTTCCTGAGGGGGCGCGTCATCGCCTCGGGGCGTTGCTGACATGCTGAAATTCATCATCGGACGCCTGCTCAGCGCCATCCCGGTGCTGCTGATCGTCTCGCTGCTGACGCTGAGCCTGGTCTGGCTGGTGCCGGGTGACGCCGCCGCCGAAATGGCCGGCGTGGGGGCCACGCAGGACGAGGTGGCCCGCATCCGCACCCAGATGGGCCTCGACAAATCGCTGACGGCGCAGGCGGTGGACTGGTACGGCAACCTGCTGCACGGCGACCTCGGCCAGTCGCTGCTG
>JAQGMQ010000067.1 GCA_028292305.1 Rhodoferax sp. | reverse complement strand
CGTAGTGCTGCACGTAGTCTTCGAGCGCGGGCGCGAAGTCGTTGACGTGTACGTCGGTGTCGATGACCGGGTGGTCAAGCCGCGCCTTCACGGCGGCGGAGCGGGAAACTTGGGCGGTGCGCAGGCGGTCGTTCATGGAATCTCCGTGGGGGTGGATGCAGATCGGCCTTTCAATGTAGAAGCCGATGGCGTGCACACCAACGAAGAATTCCGTGCTTGCTAAGACGGATTCCGAGAGAAGAAAAACAGCGCTGCGCGGTGGTGGGCGGCGGAGCGCTCACAGCGCCAGGACCCGACAGGGCCCGAGGCTCAAGCCAGTGGCTTGGCCTGCGTGGCCGCAGCCGCGCCGTCGCGCAGCGGCTGCAGATGGCCGCGGCGCGCCTGGAAGAAAGCCAGCATGACCAGCAGCGGGGCCGCCAGTTCGAGCAATTCTTCGATGCTGAGCATCAGTTGGCCCAGACCGGTGCGCGGGCCGGCCTGGCCCGGCAGCGGCAACGCGTCGGACATGCCACTCAGCACGTTGGTGACCAGGCTCAGCAGCACCAGCACCAGCACCGTGGTCACGGCGGGTTGCCACTGGCGCTGGGCCAGCGCGACGTGCCGGCTCTGCCCGTAGCGCCGGACCAGCCAGACTGCGGCGGCCATGAGCGCTGCCACGCCGAATGCGATCGCCAAAGACGACACGATGGCGCCGCCGGCATGGCGCAGCGTGTCCAGCGGCAGCCGCCCGAACAGCCACGACTGCCAGCCAGCCTCGCGTGCGGCACAGGCCAGCAGCACGATGGCGGTGGCGCATCTGTCGGTCAGGCTCACCATGGGCAGGCGCAGCGTGGCCACCATCAGCACCGCCACTAGGTAGAAAAAGATGGTGCCGTTTTCCACCGGCCCGCCGTCCCGGAACAGCGCCAGCGGGAACACGTCGGGCGCCAGCAGGCCGATGCCGATGGCCGCCGCCGTGAACAGCAGCGTGAAGTACAGGCTGAAGTGCGCGCCGTCCATCAGCGACAGCACCGGCGCCAGCCGCGTGCCCGGGCGCCTGCCTTGCGCAGGTGTCGCCGGGGTCCATGCCATGCGACCCAGGCGAGCCAGCGTCGCGTCGAACGTCAGCGCCAGCAGGGCACCCACCACCATGCCGGCGGCGATGTCGCGCGGGAAGTGCACGCCCAAGTAGATGCGTGCCCACCCGGTGATGGCGGCGACGGCCAGCAGCAGCCAGCCCGGGCGGCGCAGCAGCGGGCGCAGCATGAACAGGAACGCCATCGTGAACATCACCGTGGCGTGCGTGCTGGGCAACGCGCCACGCGCCCCGTGTTCGATGTAGGACGGGCTCAGGTTCACCATGAAGGGCCGCGGCAGGCCCAGGCCTTCGGCCAGGTTGCGCGACACCACCGACGCTACGCCGGCCGCCACCAGAGCGGCCAAGACGTGCCAGCGCTGCGACGGATGGCGCCACGCGGCCCACGCAAAAACCGCCACACACAGCCAGGCCGATTTCTGCGCGATCAGCGTGGCCACCGCGAGCCAGAACGGATGCGGCGACGGGCCGGCGGCGATCAGGCCGAAGAGCGTGAGGTTCAGCGCATCCACGAAAGGCGGCGTCGCGAAAGGAGGAATTTCATGGCGGCATGGAGTCGTTGAACGGCGGCTGGGTGGCGTCCGGCCGGCGGTTTGGTAACGCGAGGAGCCACGGCCCGGGCCGACTCCGATGGCCGCGATTGTCCACCGACTCTTTTAAAGCGGGATTAAGCCGGGGCATTGCCCCTGCCGCGGGCCGGACGCTGGCCGGGCCGGCCTGCCGTGAGCCCGGACTCAGGTCTCGAACGTGCCGCGCTGCGACTCGATCAGGCGTTGCGCGGCCTGCCACGCCAGCTGCACGATATCGGCCGATTCAGGCGACTCGAATTGCCGCGCCGTCAGCGCACACACGGCGGCCGAGGGGAAGCGCAGCGCGGCGCCGCCGGCCTGGGCCTGCACCTGGATCTGGCAGGCGCGTTCCAGGAACCACAGTTCGTGGAAGGCGTCGGCCGCCGTCGCGCCACCCACCAGCACGCCGTGGTTGCGCAGCAGCATGGCGTTGAAGTTGCCGAGGTCCTGCACCAGCCGCTCGCGTTCGCCGAGTTCGAGCGCGATGCCTTCGTAGTCGTGGTAGGCCAGCCGTTCGTAGAACTTCAGCGCGTGCTGGCTGATGGGCAACAGCCCGGCCTCCTGTGCCGACACGGCACCGCCCGCCGCGGTGTGGGTGTGGATCACCCAGTTCAGGTCATGGCGCGCCGCATGCACCGCCGAATGGATGGTGAAGCCGGCCTGGTTGACCCGCAGCAGCGCCGCGCTCGCGGCATCGGCGGCGCGGCTGTCCACCACGTTGCCATCGAGGTCCACCTTGACCAGGTCCGAGGCGCGCATCTCGTCGAACAACACGCCATAACGGTTGATCAGAAAGTGCGCCTCGGTGCCGGGCACCCGCGCCGAGATGTGGGTGTCGATCAGGTCCGTCATGCGGAAATGCGCCACCATGCGGTACAGCGCGGCCAGTTCGCAGCGCGTGGCCCATTCGGTGGCGCTGAAACCGTCGGAGATGTTGGTTGACATGGGTGCCTTGAAGGTTTGGTTTGAACAAGCTGGATCAGCGGATGGTGTCATGTCGCGCCCCGTCACCTGCCAACATGGGCAGCAGCACCCGCGCGTCGTCCAGCGTGTCCAGCCGCATCACCAGCTCGGCCAGTGCGTTGACGCTCTGCGCGGGCAGGGCCACGCCGGCGAGTTCGCCGAACTTGGCTTGCAGCGCCGCATCGCTGAACGGGTTGGTGGGCGAACCCAGCGGGACCGGCACCTGGTGCGAAAACTTGTCACCACTGGTGGACACGATGGTCACAGTGGGTTCTTCGAGCGCGGGCATGGCGGGGTCCACGTGCAGATGCACCAGCGACATGGCCGCGGCCAGCCGTGCATCCTGCCGCGCGCCCGCCAGGTAGCGGCCCAGCCCGGCTTCGCCGAACACCCAGGCGATGGCCACCGCAAACGGCAGGCTCATCTGCGTGCTCGACAAGCTGGCCAGGTCGCGCCCGCCGCACATGCCCATCACGAAGCTGCTGAGCCGCACGTCGATGTGGCGCACCTGCTGCGCCAGACCCGGCTGCGCAGCCATCAGGTGGAGCACGGCGTCGATGGTGGCGTGGGTGCTTCGGCAGGCGGCATAGGGCTTGATCGAGCAGCGCATCAGCTTCCACACCTGGCCGGCGTCGGCCATCAGCGCCTCGGGTTGTTTCGACTCGGCGGCGAAGGCGTTGAAGAAGCCGCCCCACACGTCGTCGAACACCTGGGTCGGTCCGGTCACGCCCTGGCCGGCCAGCAGCGCCGCGGTCAGCCCGCCTTCGGCCGCGCGGCCGGCGTGCAGGCGCTTGGTCTGCGATGCGTCGTGGATGAAGGCCCACAGGCCGCCGCTGAAACTGGCCGCATGGCCCAGCGCCCAGGTGGTCTGTGTGGCGTTCAGCCCGAACAGGTGCGCCGCCGCGGCCGCCGCACCAAAGCCGCCGCAGGTGGCGGTGGAATGCCAGCCTTTGCCGTTGTGCGGCGAATACCCGCCGCAGGCTTCCAGCACGCGCCGGCTCACGTCGTAGCCCAGCACCACGGCGGTGATCAGCTCGCGGCCCGAGACCGGGTGCCTGGTAGGCCGGCGTGCTCAGTGCGGCCAGTGCCGCCGGCAGCACCACCGCGCCGGAGTGGTCGCAGCCGCCGCAGTCGTCCAGCTCCAGGGC
>JAQGMQ010000063.1 GCA_028292305.1 Rhodoferax sp. | reverse complement strand
GCCGAACGGGGTGTAGACCTCGTCGATGTCGCTGTCCTTCACGCCCTTGGACTTCAGGAAGGCGCGCAGGATCTTGTTGGTGGTGCGGGGATCCACGTAGTCGGTGCCCAGCAGCACCCAGCGCTTCGCACCGCCGCCGGCCTTGCTCATCAGGTAATCGACCGCCGGAATGGCCTGCTGGTTGGGCGCGGCACCGGTGTAGAACACGTTCTTCGACAGCTCTTCGCCTTCGTACTGCACGGGGTAGAACAGTAGGACGTTCATTTCCTCGACCACCGGCAGCACCGACTTGCGCGACACCGAAGTCCAGCAGCCGAAGATGACCGAAACCTTGTCCTGGCCCAGCAGCTGCTTGGTCTTTTCGGCGAACAGCGGCCAGTTGGAGGCCGGGTCGACGATCACGGGCTCGAGCTTCTTGCCGAGCACGCCGCCCTTGGCGTTGATCTCGTCGATGGCCATCAGCACGGTGTCTTTCAACACGGTTTCCGAAATGGCCATGGTGCCCGACAGGCTGTGCAGCACACCCACCTTGATGGTGTCCTGCGCATGAGCGGACATGCCGGACAAGCCAGCAATGGCGACGGTAGCGGCACTGATGGCCTTGAGGGTAAAGCGGCGTTGCATGTGAGCTTCTCCAAAGTTGATTGATCCATTCGCCGTGCCGCCCTGATGTCTGCAGGCACGGTCGCGTCGATGGATGAACTTTAGGGAAGCGGGGGGATGCGAGAAATACGCCGGGTGGCGTATGTGGTGAATCTGGTGAATGCTATTTGCGGAGGCTTTTTGCGGAGGCTTCTCGCGGTGGCTTCTTGCGGATGCCTCGGTCGCCTGCCGCGCCGCGTCGCTGCGTTACCGGCCGCCCAGCGCCTGCACACGCACCTGGATCAGCTGCTTGCCGTCGTTGGCGGCATTGCTGCTGTAGACGCCCTTCTTCTGCGGGTCACCACCGGTTGACGCCACCGTGACCCACTGGCCGAGCGGCGCGCTGATGGTGGTGCTGAGCTGGCTGCGTTGCTGGTTGGGCAGCTCGGCGCCGGTGGACGCGTCGACGCTGGCCGACGCCACCTCGATCTGCACCGACGCGGCCTGCTTGCCGCCGGGCCAGCGCGGCGTGACGGTGAAGGCCTGGCCGGCTTCCATCCAGACCAGGCCGTAACTCACCGCCGCGCCGTCGCTGCGGCCCGACTGCGCCGCGGCCGATTGCAGCCACTTCACCGGCATGGCCTGGGCCATGCGCAGCGTGGCCTTTTCGCCGTTCTTCACCAGCACCTGCTGCGGCGCGAGTTGCGGCGCACGGGGTTGGGTGCTGACGATGTAGGCGGGCTGGTCTTCGACCTGGCGCAGCTCGACGCTGAGGTCGCCGCGGGGGAGCTGGGCATGGGCGCCGAGCGCGACCGATAACAGGCAGGGGGCAAGGCAGGTGGCAAGGCAGGTGGCAAGGCCGGGCAACTTCAGGGAAGTGTTCATGGCGACGATTCTTCCACGGAAGAGCGCGGGCAGCCAGAGCATCAGGCCGAGCCTGGGATGCAGGTATAGACTTGACCGAATTAATGTGGGTACAATAAAATATGCGCCTCACCTACGATGCGGTGAAAAGCCTGCGCAACGAAGAGGAACGCGGCCTGCCTTTTGCGATGGCGATGGCATTCGAGTGGAGCGTGCTTTGGTCGTCGAAGACACGCGCGAAGACGATCTGGAAAAGCGCTACCAGGCGATGGGCATGCTCGACGGCGTCTTGCACATGCTCGTGTTCACGCCCCGAGACGGCGCCGTGCATGTCATCAGCCTCCGACGTGCCAATCAACGCGAAAAGGAACCGTTATGCCACGCAAACCTGACCCCGCACGCACGGACAGCGATGCCTCCGAAGCCACGCCTGAATGGTTTGCCCGGGCGCGCCCCGCTGCAGATGTGCTGCCGGCCCTGTTCGGTGCCGAGGCGGCCATGCAGATGCTCAAGCCCAGGCGCGGCCGACCGGTGCTTGCCGAGCCCAAGGAACACGTGAACATCCGGCTCGACGCAGCGGTGGTCGGCGCGTTCCGTCAAACCGGTCCCGGCTGGCAAACACGCATGAACAACGCCTTGCGCGACTGGCTTCGCACGCACCCCGGGATTCACAAGGCGTAGGGCGTTGCGCAGGGCTGTACTGCCTCCCTGACCCGCGCTGATCCATTCAATCGTTGTAGCGAAACCGGCACGCCACCACCACCAGCTCGGCTTCCGTCGCCCGGTACACCAGCCGGTGCGCACCACCGGTGCGGCGCAACCCCATCAGGCTCTGGTAGCGGTCGAGCGACATGACCACCGCGTCCGCGCCGTCGCGGCGGCTGATGACGGTGACGTCCGCATCCTCGTTGACGGTGTCGCGCACCGCCTTCAGCGAACTGCGGGCTTCGGAATAGCTGACGATGCGCATGGCGGCGGCCTCATGAAAACGCGGAAATAAACTTGTATAACCTGTACAAATTCTTGTGCAAATAGGAGCCACGTCGCCATTCCCTGCCGCCCTAACCCCGCGGCCGCCACATCTTGAACAGCCCTTCCGGCAGCACCTCGAAATAATCCGCCGGCCCGCCACCCCGCAAGATCGGCCGGGCCGCCGCCGTGTCGTAGATGCCTTCCTTCAATAGGCGCCTGGAGATGTGCACCGCCACCACTTCGCCGAGGACCAGCCAGGTCGGCAGCTTGCTGCCGTCGGCGCCCTGCAGTTGCAAAATCTGCGTCAGCTTGCACTCGAACGACACCGGGCTCTCGGCCACACGCGGCACCGAGATGATGCGCGAGGCCAGCGGCGTGAGGCCGGCCAGGTTGAACTCGTCGACTTCGGGCGGCACGGCGGCGCAGCTCTGGTTCATGGCTTCGGCCAGCGGCCGGGTGGCCAGGTTCCAGCCGAATTCACCGGTGGCCTCGATGTTGCGCAGGCTGTCCTTCGCGCCGATGCTGGCAAAGCCGACGATCGGCGGCGTGTAGTTGAAGGCGTTGAAGAAACTGTAGGGCGCCAGGTTGAGCCGGCCCGCTGCGTCATGCGACGAGATCCAGCCGATGGGCCGCGGGCCGACGATGGCGTTGAACGGGTCGTGCGGCAGGCCGTGGCCCAGGCGCGGTTCGTAGAAGTGGATGTCTTCGCTGGAAGACAATACGGAAGATGGCGACAAGACGGGCTCCAAAGCGGCGATTGAGGTTTTGCACAGATTAGCAGTTCGCCCGGATGCGTGCAGCGCCGTGCATGGCCTGTGTTTTGCATGCCCCGCATCAACCAGCCCCCTCACCCGAGCGCCACTTCCGCAGCACGAAAGACACGCCATGCCAGCCCCCAGCCCCAGCCCACGCGCGCTGATCGCCACGCCTGAAAAATTCATCGGCTTCATCACGCCGTCGTCCAACACCGTGGTCGAACGCGTGACGCTGGCCATCCTGCGCGACTTTCCCCAGGTGTCGCCGCACTTCTCGCGCACGCCGGTGGTCGGCGCG
>JAQGMQ010000057.1 GCA_028292305.1 Rhodoferax sp. | reverse complement strand
GTCTCCAGCCGGGCGGCCTCGGCCCGTACCGCCTCCTGCCGCGCCGCCTCCTGCCGTGCCGCGTCTTGTTGCGCGGCAGCCACCCGGGCTGCCGCCTGCTGGCGCTCAGCCTCCTGGCGCGCGGCCTCGGTACGGGCCGCTGCCTGGGCCGCGGCCTGCTGGCGTGTCGCTTCGGCCTTGGCCGCTTCCTGGCTTTCCGCTTCGGCCCGCGCCGTGGCTTTTTGTGCTGCCAGTCGTTGCGTGGCCTGCGCGCGCTCTACCTCCATGCGCGCGCTGTCGGCATGGGCCGCGGCTTGAAGAATGGCCTCCTGCCGTTGCGTCTCCAGCCGCGCAGCCTCGGCCACCGCGGCTTCCTGGCGCTCGGTCTCGTTCCGGTCGGCCTCGGCGCGCAGGGCTTGTGCCGCCGCCCTTTCTTGGCGCGCTGCCTCCTGGCGCACCGCCTCCTGTCGCGATGCTTCCTGGCGCGCGGTTTCCTGGCGCGCTGATTCCTGTTGTGCTGCCTCCAGCCGCGCCGCCTCGGCCAATGCGGCTTCTTGGTTGGCGGTCTCCTGGCGCAAGACCTCCTGGCGGGCGGCTTCCAGTTGGGCGGCCTGGAGCCGTGCGGCTTCCTGCCGGACGGCCTCGGCACGCTCCGCCTCGATCCGCTTCGCTTCCAGCCGCGCAGCCGCCAGACGGCTTGCTTCCTGCTGCGCTGCGGCCTGCCGTTGCGCCGCCAGGCGCTCGGCTTGTTCGGCCTCAGCGGACGGCGTGGTCAGGGGTGGCGGCGCCGGCACCAGCGCCGTCATCTCGCCGGACCGGATCACAGGCGTGGCGAGGGGCGAAGAGACCTGCGGGGGCGCCGCCTTGGTAACAAGAGCAGGAGCGGTAGTGGGTGTGGTAGTGGGTGCGGTAATAGGGGCGGGAGCAGCAGCGGGAGCGGTACGCGACGGCTTTTCTGCCGTCGCCTCAGCCGTGGTAGCCGGTGCGACCGACGCAGCGGCCGGCGCGGTCCCACCACCCGCCGCATTCGGCAAAGGCCCCTCGGGGGCCGCCGTTGCCGGTGCCAGCACGATCCGCAGTTCGGGCGCCTTGACGCGTCGCTGCTGCCAAGGGAATCCGAAGCCCGGCAGCCCCGCTCCCTCGACACCGAAGGTCAGGCTCAACAGCAGCGCATGGGCCAGCAGCGAAAGCAGCAACCCCAGCGACAGCCGTTCGCGCTCGGTGCGCCTGGGTCGCACCGGCCACAGGCCACCGGCTGGAACTTGCAAATATTCTGTGGACACGTACGGGGGTGCCGTGCAGCCGTGCGAAGGCTGCCGGGAAGTTTGGATCAGCGACGAATGTAGCCGCTGCCGCTGCTTCCGCGGCGCCCCGTCCGCTCAACCGATGACTTCGGGCCACTCCGTATGGAAGAACTGCCCCTCGGGCTTGTCGATGCGCTCATAGGTATGCGCGCCGAAGAAGTCGCGCTGCGCCTGCAGCAGATTCGCCGACAGCCGCTCCGACCGGTAGCTGTCGTAATACGCCAGCGAGGCGCTGAACGCCGGCACCGGGATGCCGTTCGTGACGGCCAGGGCCACCACTTCGCGCCAGTTCTTCTGCGTGCCGTTGAGCAGGTCCTTGAAGAACGGTGCCAGCATCAAATTGACCAGACCCGGGTCGGTGCGGTAGGCGTCGGTGATGTGGTTCAAAAACCGCGCACGGATGATGCAGCCGCCGCGCCAGATCGAGGCGATGCCGCCGAAATCCAGACCCCATTGCTTCTTCTCGCCCATGGTCTTGATCAGATCGAAACCCTGGGTGTAGCTGATCACCTTGGACGCATACAGTGCGTCGTGCACCTTGGCCACCAAATCTTGCTTGGCCGCGCTGAGGTCGGCTTTCGGGCCCTGGAGTTGCTGGCTGGCGACCACGCGCTGCTTCTTTTGCGACGACAACACGCGGGCTTCGACCGCGGCGTTGATGGTGCTGATGACAACCGCGTTCTCGGCGGCGTTCATCAGCGTCCACTGGCCCGTGCCCTTCTGGCCTGCCTTGTCCAGGATCATCTCGACCAGCGGCTTGCCGGTCTCCGGATCCTTCTGTTCCAGCGCCTTGCCGGTGATCTGGATCAGGTAGCTCTGCAGGTCGCCTTCGTTCCACTCGTTGAAGATGGCGGCCATCTCGTCGGTGGTGAAGCCGGCCGCCTTGAACAGGCTGTAGGCCTCGCAGATCAACTGCATGTCGCCGTATTCGATGCCGTTGTGGATCATCTTCACGTAATGGCCCGCGCCGCCGGGGCCGATGTGGATCACGCAGGGCTGGCCGTCGACCTTGGCGGCGATCGCCTCGAAGATCGGCTTCATCACCTCCCAGGTCGACGCCGGGCCGCCGGGCATGATGGCCGGGCCCTTGCGCGCGCCCTCCTCGCCGCCCGACACGCCGGCGCCGATGAAACGCAGGCCCTTGTCAGCCAGGTAGGCATCGCGGCGCTCGGTGTCGGTGTAGAGGCTGTTGCCGCCGTCGATGATGATGTCGTCCTTGTCCAGCAGCGGAATCAGCTGCTCGATCACCTGGTCCACCGGTGCGCCGGCCTTGACCATGATCTGGATCTTGCGCGGCAGCGCCAGGCTCTGCACGAAGGCCTCGAGCGTGTCGCAACCGACGAGCTTCTTGCCCGGGTTGGCGGCCACGAACTCGTCGGTCTTGTCGGTCGTGCGGTTGAACACGCTGACCTGGAAGCCGCGGCTTTCCACGTTCAGCACCAGGTTCTGGCCCATCACGGCCAGGCCAATCAATCCGAAATCACTCTTTTTGTTACTCATGGACTCTTTCTTGTGCTGCGGGTCTCAATACGGGGACGAATGCCAACAGGCATTTTGGCCGAGGCCCGGGTTCGATGTTGGCGTCGCCCGAAAATTCAATAAAATGCGGTTTGGGGCGCTGATTCTGTTAGGCAGACAAGCAGAGATCAAGCAGCCAAGGTGGAAAAAGGCGTGCCTCGTTTCCACGTTGAAAACACGCACCCGGGACGGACTTTGCCACCACAAGGCCGAGCCACCTAAAATCGCCCCATGCCGTCGCCCGCGCCAAGCGGGTGCTCTGGCCCCTTCTCTTTATCTCCCTGGCCGCCATTGGCAGCCGCAATTGCCATGATCACCCTTAAAAACGTCGTGCTGCGCCGCAGCGCCAAAGTCCTGCTCGACAGCGCCAGTGTCACCATCAACCCCGGTGAAAAAGTGGGCCTGGTCGGCCGCAACGGCGCGGGCAAGTCGACCCTGTTCGCCCTGCTCAACGGCACGCTGCACGAAGACGGCGGCGACTTCCAGGTGCCGGCGCAGTGGCGCCTGGCCCAGGTCGCCCAGGACATGCCCGAGACCGAGCAAAGCGCCACCGAGTTCGTGATCGAAGGCGACGTGACCCTGCTCGAAGCGCAGCAGGAAGTCACCGCCGCCGAGGCCACCGACGACGGCGAACGCATGGCCAACGCCTACATGGCCTTGTACGACGCCGGCTCGGGCGACGCCCAGGCCCGCGCGCAGGCGCTGATCCTGGGCCTCGGCTTCAAGACCAGCGAACTCGAAAACCCGGTGAACAGCTTCTCTGGCGGCTGGCGCATGCGGCTGCAACTGGCCCGCGCGCTGATGTGCCCGTCGGACCTGATGCTGCTCGACGAGCCCACCAATCACTTGGATCTGGACGCCCTGGTGTGGCTGGAAGCCTGGCTCAAGCGCTACACCGGCACCATGCTGGTGATCAGCCATGACCGCGAATTCCTGGACGCCATCACCGATGTGACGGTGCACATCGAATCGGCCAAGCTGAACCGCTACGGCGGCAACTACACCAAGTTCGAGGACATGCGCGCCGAGAAGATGGAGCAGCAGTCGGCCTCGTTCAGCAAGCAGCAGGACAAGATCGCCCACCTGCAGAAGTTCATCTCGCGCTTCAAGGCGCAAGCCAGCAAGGCCCGCCAGGCGCAAAGCCGGGTCAAGGCCCTGGACCGCATGGAGAAGATCGCGCCATTGCTGGCCGAAGCCGAGTTCACCTTCGAGTTCAAGGAACCGGCCAACCTGCCCAACCCCATGCTGTCGATGCAGAACGCCTACTTCGGCTACCCCGCGCCCGAGGATGCGCCCGAAGGCACGCCGCCCACGGTCATCGTGCAGAACGTCAGCAAGTCGGTGCTGGCCGGCCAGCGCATCGGCATCCTGGGTGCCAACGGCCAGGGCAAATCGACCCTGGTGAAGACCATAGCGCACGACATGCGGCCCCTGTCGGGCACCGTCACCGAAGGCAAGGGCCTGCGCATCGGCTACTTTGCGCAGCAGGAACTCGACGTGCTGCGTCCGCAGGACACGCCGCTCGAACACATGGTGCGCCTGGCGCGCGAGATGGGCGCCGATGCCAAGGGCCCCTCGCGCGAGCAGGACCTGCGCAGCTACCTGGGCACCTTCAACTT
>JAQGMQ010000028.1 GCA_028292305.1 Rhodoferax sp. | reverse complement strand
CATCCAGCACCGATGGCGGCAGCGGCAGGATCATCATCGCCAGCAGCGCCAGCACGATCAGCGGCGCGGCATAGCGGGTGCGGCGCAGGGCGTCCAGCACGTCGCGGAAAGAAAGCTTCATTCGGGGTGGTGGGATCAGGTTGGTGAATTCAGGTGAGGTGCCGCGGCACCGGCAAGTGGTCGGGCAGGCTCGGCTGCACCGGGCGGCGGCCGGCGTTGAAGGCCTTCATCTGCAGCACGTAATGCAGCACCAGCGCCACCGCGGTGTACAGCGGTATCGGAATCTGCTGCTGCACCTGGCTGGTGTTGTAGATGGCGCGGGCCAGTGGCGGCATCGACACCACCTCGACCTGGTGCTCACGCGCCACCTCGCGGATGTACAGCGCCATCTCGTCCACGCCCTTGGCCACCACATAGGGCGCCTGGGCGCGCTGGTCGTCGTATTTCAGGGCCACGGCGTAGTGCTCGGGGTTGACGATGACCACGTCGGCCGTCGGCACCGACTTGCGCACGCCGCGCCTGGACAGCTGCTGCTGCAACTGGCGGATGCGGTTCTTGACCTCGGGCCGGCCCTCGTTGCTCTTGTGTTCTTCCTTCACGTCCTGCTTGCTCATGCGCTGGCCGCGCATGAAGAAGAACACCTGTACCGGCAGGTCGATCAGGCCGAACAACACGAACACCATCACCATCGCCAGCGCACCCGAGAACATCAGCTCGGCGCCCACGCTGATGGCCTCGGCCAGCGGCAGGCCCTGCAGCCGCAGGTAGTCGGCCGCGCTGTGCGTGCACACCCGCCACAGCACCACACACAGCAGCCCCGCCTTCAACACCGAAGCCGCCACGCCGGCCATGTGTTTGCCTGAAAACATGCGCGCCAGGTTGGGCAAGGGATTCATGCGGCTGGGCTTGGGCACCAGGTTTTCGCCCGAAAACATCAGGCCACCCGGTACGGTGGAGGCCACCAGCACGGCCAACGGCACCAGCATCAGCGGCAGCACCATGCGCACCAGCAGCCAGGCCGAATCGGCGAACACGGTGGACCAGGCGTTGTCCAGCGTGCCGTTGCCCGAAAGATCGGCCAGGCCATAGCCGAAGATGCGGCGGAAGTCCTGCAGATAGCCGGGCACCAGCCCCACGGTGAGGTACAGGCTGGCCAGGATCGCCACCGCCATCACCAGATCCTTGGAGCGCGCGACCTGGCCTTGTTCGCGGGCTTTCTTGAGCTTCTGGCTGGAAGCTTTTTCGCTCTTGTCGGCAGACGATGACTCGGCCATTCAGGGCCTCGTCACCATGGTCAGGCGCAGCATCTCGAGCACCTGGTTGCTCATGCGCAGATAGTGTTCGGGCACGAAGCGCACCAGTTGGCTCAGCATGAAGACGCCGAAGATCGTGACCACCGAAAACCCCAGCGCAAACAGGTTCAGCGTGGGTGCCACCCGCGCCAGAAAGCCGAAACCAATCTGCACCACCAGCGTGGCGAACACGATCGGCAAGGCTAGCAGCAGCGCCGCCGAAAATACCCAGGCCACGTTGAACACCACGGCCTGCATCGCCGGCACCCGAAGGCCCGAGCCCACCGGCCATTGCTGGAAGCTGGCGCCAGCCACCTGCACGATGATCAGATGGCCGTCGATCGAGAAAAACACCAGGATGCCGAGGATCGACAGCAGGCTGGACACCACGTCCGACGACACGCCGCTCATGGGGTCGTTCATCACCGCCATGGCCAGGCCCATCTGCGACGACACGATGTAGCCCAGCACCATGATCACCGAGGTGGTGAAATGCAGCGCCAGCCCCATCAGCCCGCCGATCGCGGCCTGCTCGATGGTGGCCACGATGGCCCGCAGCGAGATCGGCTCGATCGGCACGGCGGGTGCGGCCACCGGCAACAAAATCACCGCCAGCACCATCGACAGCAGCACCCGCACCGTGACCGGCACCGAGCCGTCGCCCAGCACCGGCGCCGCGCTCAGCATCGCCATCACCCGGCAGAACGGCCACCACAGGGCCACCAGTTGCGGCAGCAGCGCTTGGAACACGGCGTCCATCGGTGGGCCGGGTTAGCCGACCAGCGTGGCTGCGCGGTGGAACACCGACACACAGAAATCCATCAGGTGCCCGGCCATCCAGCGGCCGGCGAAGATCACCGCCAGCAAGGTCACCAGCAGCCGCGGCAGAAAGCTCAGCGTCTGCTCGTTGATCTGCGTGGCCGCCTGGAAGATGCCCACCACCAGGCCGATGACCAGGCCCGGCAACACCAGCACCACCACCAGCAGCATCACCAGCCGCAGGCTGTCGCTGAGCAGGTCGACCGCGATGTCAGGCGTGAGCATGCCGGCCTCGCATGGTCAGTACGCGCGCACGCTGGTCACCAGCGTGTCGACGGTCAGGGTCCAGCCGTCCACCAGCACGAACAGCAGCAGCTTCAGCGGCAACGAGATCACCAGCGGCGACAGCATCATCATGCCCATCGCCATCAGCACCGACGACACCACCAGGTCGATCACCATGAACGGGATGAACAACATGCAGCCGATCTGGAATGCGGTCTTGAGTTCGCTCAGCACGAAGGCCGCCAGCTTGACGGTGAACGCATGGCCGGAAGGCTCGGCCACCGGCGCCTCGCGCGACAGCGTGGAGATCTGCTGCAGCGCGCTCTTGCTGGTCTGCGCCAGCATGAAGCGCGACAGCGGCTCGCCGGCGGTCTGGATCGCGGTCT
>JAQGMQ010000637.1 GCA_028292305.1 Rhodoferax sp. | reverse complement strand
GCTCCAGATCGTTCAGCCAGACGGTGGCCTCCGAATCGCTGGGCGCACGCCAGTCACCGCGTGGCGACAAGGAGCCGCCGTTGCCCACCTTGGGCGCGTTGGGCACACAACTCCGTTTGAACTGGCTGCCCTTGAAAAATCGCTTCACGAAAATGCCCAGCGTCGCCTTCAGCTGCGCCAGCGTGTATTCGTTGCGCACCACGCTTTCGTCATCGGGCCAGTCGCCACTGTCGCGCCGGGCCCAGGCCGACTGCGCCAGGAAAGCGATCTTCGACGGGGCGAAGCCATAACGCAGTATGTAGTACAGATTGAAATCCTGCAGCTCGTAGGGGCCAATGGTCGACTCCGTGCTCTGAATTTGCCCGGTCTCCTTCGACGCCGGCACGAGTTCGGGGCTGATCTCGGTGTCGAGAATCGCCAGCATCACGCCCTGGCCGGCGTTGCCGATCTGGCCGGTCTCGGCCACCCAGCGCACCAGGTAGCGGATCAGCGTCTTGGGCACGCTGGCGTTCACGTTGTAGTGCGACATGTGGTCGCCCACGCCATAGGTGCACCAGCCCAATGCCAGCTCACTCAGGTCGCCGGTGCCCACCACCAGCGCAGCGTTGTGGTTGGCCAGGCGGAACAGGTGGTTGGTGCGTTCGCCGGCCTGCACGTTCTCGAACGTGATGTCGTAGACCGGCTCGCCGTTGGCGTAGGGATGGCCCAGATCTTTCAGCATCTGTTCGCAGCTGGGGCGGATGTCGATCAGCCGCGCGGTGCAGCCCACCGCGTCCATCAGCCGCTGGGCCTGGTCGAGCGTGCGCTCGCCGGTGGCGAAGCCGGGCATGGTGTAGGCCAGGATATTGCTGCGCGGCAGGCCCAGCCGATCGATGGCCTTGGCGCACACCAGCAGCGCGTGTGTCGAATCGAGACCGCCCGACACACCGATCACCAGTTTCTTGATGCCGCTCGACTGCATGCGTTGCACCAGTGCCTGGACCTGGATGTTGTAGACCTCGTCGCAACGTTCGTCGCGCCGGCTGCGATCCGAGGGCACGTACGGGAACCGTTCGACGCGGCGCTCCAGCGGCAGCGCGCCAACGCGACCGACACCGGCCGTGAACGACACCGTGCGAAAGTCGCGCAGCGCCTCGGCGTGCAGCTGCACCGAATGGCCGAAGCTCGACTGGCGCATGCGTTCTCGCGACACGCGCTCCAGGTCCACGTCGCCGCACACCAGGTGCGAATCCATCGCAAACCGCGCCGACTCGGCAATCAGTTCGCCGTTTTCGTAGATCAACGCCTGCCCGTCCCAGGCCAGGTCGGTACTCGACTCGCCCTGCCCGGCCGACGAATAGACATAGGCGGCCAGGCAACGCGCCGACTGCTGACTCACCAGTTGATGACGGTAACGCGACTTGCCCACGGTGACGTTGGAGGCCGACAGGTTCACCAGCACGCTGGCGCCTGCGAGCGCGGCATAGGAAGACGGTGGAATCGGCGCCCAGACGTCTTCGCAGATCTCGACGTGAAAACTGAAAAACGGCATGTCGGCCGCCGCGAAAATTTGCTTCGACCCGAACGGCACCGACTGGCCCAGCAGCGTGATCTCGGTCGACAAGGCCTGGTCGGCCGCATTGAATTGCCGCGCTTCGTAGAACTCACCGTAGTTGGGCAGATAGGTCTTCGGCACGATGCCCAGCAGGCGGCCGCGTTGCACCACCACGGCGCAATTGAAAAGCCGGTGGTCGACCCGCAGCGGCACACCCACCACCAGCACCACGGCCAGCGCAAGAGACGCTTCCACCACGCTCGCCAGCCCGGCCTCGCAGGCGTCGAGCAGCGCACGCTGGTGAAAAAGATCGTCGCAGGTATACGCCGAAATGCCCAGCTCGGGAAAGGCGATCAGCGCAGCGCCACGCGCCTCGGCCTCCTGCGCCAGGCGGATGGTTTCCGCGGCGTTGGCAGCCGGGTCCGCCACGACGCAGCGCGGCACGCCGACGGCCACACGGGCAAAGTCGTGGCTGTACAGGTTGTCGAAATTGAAATCGTTTTTCATGCTGGTTCCGAGAAAAGCTTCAAAGGGCACGCCGGTTGCGAGGCTTAACCCGTCCCGCCCGCGGGCCACTGTTTCACGGCATCATCGACAGCCATGCCAAGCCCAAAAACCGCGCTCGACTGCGCCCATTTCCACCGCCGAAAAGGGCCTGATGCGCTCGTTTGATTATGTCACCCGGGTGCTGGATTCGCCGGCCGACATCGCGGCTGCCGACTGGAACGCTTTGCTGGCGCTGCAGGCCGAGCCCGGCCCTTTCATGCGCCACGAATACCTGTCGGCCATGCACGAGAGCGGCAGCGCCGTGCCCGACACCGGCTGGACACCGCGCTTCCTTACGCTGTGGCACGGCGACGTGCTGCACGCGGCGTGTGCGTTGTACCTCAAGGACCACTCTTACGGCGAGTACGTGTTCGACTGGGCCTGGGCCAATGCCTACCAGCAGCACCGCGTGCCCTACTACCCCAAGGGCCTGGTGGCGGCGCCGTTCACGCCGGTGCCGGGTGCGCGGCTGCTGGCACGCAGCCCGGCCGCACGCGAAGCGCTGGTGAAGGCGCTCATCGCGTTGTGCGAAGCCGAGGGCTTGTCGTCGTTGCACATGCTGTTCGCCGCCGACGACGACGTCATCGCCGCAACCAACGCCGGCTTGATGCTGCGCCACACCGTCCAGTTTCATTGGACCAATGTGGCACCTGTGCGTGTCGCGGATCTGGCGTCGGTCGCCTCCGATGGTGCGCTTCCCGCTTTGCACCACCGCTTCAAAAGCTTCGATGACTTCCTCGCCAGCTTGAACCAGGAGAAACGCAAGAAGATCCGCCAGGAGCGCCGCCGCGTCGCCGAGGCGGGTGTGGTGTTCCGCTCGTCGCGTGGTGCGGACATCGCCACCAAGGACTGGGACTTCTTTTACCGCTGCTATGAACGCACCTATTACGAACACGGCAACGCGCCCTATCTGAGCCGCGACTTCTTCAGGCGCATGGCGGCCACGATGCCCGAAAACTGGCTGCTGTTCGTCGCCGAGCGCAACGGCAAGCCCATCGCCACGAGCCTGATTGCGCTGGGTGAGCAAGCGGCCGAAGCAGGCACGGTCCGGGTGGCTTACGGGCGCTACTGGGGCGCGCTGGAACGTGTCGATTGCCTGCACTTCGAAGCCTGTTATTACCAGCCGCTGGCCTGGTGCATTGACCACGGCTTCGACCGCTTCGAAGGTGGCGCACAGGGTGAACACAAGATGGCACGGGCCCTGCTGCCGGTGAAGACGACCAGCGCCCACTGGCTGGCGCACCCGGCGTTTGCCGATGCCGTGGAGCGTTTCCTCGAACGCGAGGGCCATGGCATTTCGGAATACATGGAAGCGCTGGAGCAGCGCAATCCATTCAAGGCGCCGGTGCGCGCGGCATCCGACGGCCCGACGCCTTAAAAGGCCTCCCAATCCCCTTCGGTGCCGCCTGCGGTCGCCAATACGGCGGCACCGGCGGGCGCAGTCTTCGGGCGCAGCAGCGCAAACGGCTTCGAGACAATCGGCGACGCTCCCGTTGTGCGCACCGCAAAAGTGGGCGCGTTGACGGGTGCGTTGGCGAACGTCTTGGCCGGCGGCTTGTCGATGCCGAATGGTTTGGCCCTGGGCGCCACGGCACGGGACGCCATGGCTGGCCGGCTCGCAGCAGCTGGCGCGGGCACAGCCCGCAGGGCGGGCGCGGCCGAAGCGGCCCGCTCACCGCGCGCCGAATCCCCGGGCAGCCTGAAAACCGAAACCGCCCGCACCAATTCCGTCGCCTGGGTGCTGAGGCTGGACGCTGCCGCGGCGGACTGCTCCACCAGGGCCGCGTTCTGCTGCGTGGCCTGGTCCATCTGCGTGACCGCTTCGCCCACCTGCTTGACACCTTGGCTCTGTTCGCTGCTGGCGGCACTGATCTCGCCCATGATGTCGGTCACACGGCGAATCGACTGCACGACTTCGGTCATGGTGACGCCGGCCTTGTCGACCAGCGCCGAGCCTTGCTCGACCCGCGCCACGCTGGCCGAGATCAAGGTCTTGATTTCCTTGGCCGCGTCGGCGCTGCGCTGGGCCAGGCTGCGCACTTCACTGGCCACCACCGCGAAACCGCGGCCCTGCTCGCCCGCGCGCGCTGCCTCCACCGCCGCGTTCAGCGCCAGGATGTTGGTCTGAAAAGCAATCCCGTCGATGACGCCGATGATGTCGGAGATGCGGCGTGACGAGTCGTTGATGCCCTTCATCGTCTCCACCACTTCGGCCACCACGGCACCGCCCTGAGTGGCAACGGTGGAGGCACTCATGGCCAACTGGTTGGCCTGGCGCGCGTTGTCGGCGTTCTGGCTCACCGTGGTGCTCAGTTGCTCCATCGACGCTGCGGTCTGCTGCAGGGCGCTGGCCTGCTGTTCGGTACGGCCGCTCAGGTCGTGGTTGCCCTGCGCGATTTCGGTGCTCGCGGTCGACACGCCGTCGGCGTTGCTGCGCACGCCGGCCACGATGCGCACCAGGTTGTCGCGCATGCCGCGCATGGCGAACAACATGCTGCTCTGGTCGCCAGGCGCGGTGGCCACTTCGGCACTCAGGTCGCCGCTGGCGATGTTCTCCACGATGCGCGTCACGTCCTTCGGCTCGCCGCCGAGCTGCGCGATGAGTTGGCGCGTGATGAAAAATGCCGCCGCCAAACCGATCACCAAGGCCACGCCGCCCAGTACCAGCAGGCCGATCTTCGTATTCTGGTAGCTCACCTCGGCCTCTTGCGAGGCCTTGTGGTTCAGTTCGGCTTCCAGCTTGACGAGTTCGCCGACGGCAGCAAACCAGGCCACTTTGGCCGGGCGCACCTCGTGCAGGATGGCCTGGCCGGCTTCGGCGTCCTTGTTGTCGAAACCGAGTTTGGCGGCCTTGTCGATCAGCGGCAGCGTGGCGGATTCAAGAGTTTTGATCCTGGCCATGGACGCACGCTCCTGAGAGGCAGTTGCAGAAGGTCTGGCCAGCATGTCGTTGATCCGTTTCTCGGCGTCGCTGTAGAGCTTGGCCTGCGCCGCGAGGCGTTCGACTTCCTTCTGCATCACCGAAAGGTCGGTCAGCATCGCCAGGTTGCCCAGCGCGATCATGCGGTCCTCGATCGACAGCTCCATCTCGCCCAGCAACTCGACCTGCACGTTCTTCACGTCAATGATGTCGAGCACCCGGTCATGGATCTCGGCCATGCGGAACAGCGCAAATCCGGTGCTGGCCACGAGCAGCAGCAGCAAGGTGAGGAACCCGCTGTAGAGCCGGGTGCTGATCTTCATATGGGCAAGCGTCATGACGAGTCCTCCATGAAAAGGCGCACCGCACGAAGTTTCGCACATAAGTGACGTCTATTTACATGGTGAACACTCTAGACTGTATTGGATTTTTTGTGTACAGATTCCCGGTTTTTATTTTGTGTTGCAAAAAAGCGGCAGCACCAGCTGACACTGCCGCTTGTTGACCGGGCCACGTTCAGCCTAGGGCTTGCGCGAAATCCGCCAGAAGATCAGCGGGGTCTTCCAAACCGACAGACAGCCGGATCATGCCGTCGCTGATACCCATCTCGGCGCGCACCGCGGCCCCGGCTTCCCAGAAAATCGTCGGTGCCACGGGAATGATCAGTGTGCGCGTGTCGCCCAGACCAGTGGCCTTGATTGGAATCCGCAGGCGGTTCACGAACGCCAGGCAGCCAGCGGCATCGCGCAGTTCAAACGACAGCAGCCATGAGCCGGCGGCGAAATACTTGGTGGCCAGACGGTGCTGCGGATGCGATTCGAGCATCGGGTAGTGCACCCGCACCACGGCGGGATGCCGCTCCAGGAACTTGGCCAACTGCAACGCGGTGGCACTGCTCTGGCCCACGCGCAAGGCCAGGGTTTCCGCGCCGACCGAAATGCTGTGGGCGTGTTCCGAAGACATGGAAGCGCCCATGTCGCGCAAGCCCTTCTTGCGGATCTGCGTCAGGCCCCACTGGCACGCATCGCCTTTTCGGTAGGCCGCAAACATGTTCGGGTACTTGCTCCAGTCGAAGATGCCGGTGTCCGTGACCGCGCCACCCATGGCCGAGCCGTGCCCGGCGATCGTCTTGGTGAGTGAATTCACCACCAGGCTGGCATTCACCGTCTTCGGGCGGAACAGCAGCGGCGAGGTGATGGTGTTGTCGACCACGTAGACGAGCCCCCTATCGGCGCAAAGCGAGCCGATGCCGCCGAGGTCGGGCACCTGCGTGCCCGGGTTGGCAATCGTTTCCACGAACACCATGCGGGTGTTGGGCTGGATCGCGGCGGCCACTTTGGCGGCATCGGTGGCATCGACGGTGGTGACCTCGATGCCGAGATCGCGCAGCGTGCCGAAGATGCTGTTGGTGTTGCCGAACACGAACTTGCTGGCCAGCAGGTGGTCGCCCGCACGCAGCAACGTCAGGAACACGGCGCTGATCGCCGCCATGCCCGTGGCAAAGCAAATGCTGCCCAGGCCGTCCTCCATGCGGGTGATCTTCGCCTCGAGCGCGGCCGTGGTGGGCGTGCCCTGGCGGGCGTAGTTGTAAGCCCCTTTCAGGGTGCCTTGGAATACGCCGATCAGGTCTTCGACGGTGTCGAAGCCGTACTGCACCGAGGTGTGGATGGGTTTGTGCACGCCGCCGTGTTCGACGCCGAACGTTTTGTCCGAATGCACGATGCCGGTTGTGAAGCCTTGGGTTGCCATGTTGTGTGTTTCCCTTCGAGAACGTCGATTAAAACATTCTGTGCGGTTGGGTGCGTGGCAGCTTGTGTCCTGTCTGCCCTTCGTCTTGAGTTTGTGGGAAGGCTTGGTTCCGGTTGTTATGGCTGGTTGATTTGTCAACGTTGGTTGACGCTGCTG
>JAQGMQ010000016.1 GCA_028292305.1 Rhodoferax sp. | reverse complement strand
CGATGTCAGGCGCGGCGGTAATGCTCTTCGGGGCAAAGCTCTGGATGAACTTGAACACCTGGCCGAACACGAGGAAATAACAAAACGCCACGCCGATGAAAAACAGCACCGTGCTCGAAATCACCAGCGGCAGCACCAGCTTCTTCTCGTGCATGTACAGGCCGGGGGCGACAAACGACCACATCTGCCACAAGACCACGGGCAAGGCAACCATGAAGGCCGCCATGAACATGATCTGCAGCGGCACCAGGAATGGCGAGATCACCGAGGTGGCAATCAGCGTGGCGCCCTTGGGCAAGGTGGCCACCAGGGGCGCGGCCAGCAGGTCGTACAGGTGGGCCGGGCCGGGGTAGATGGCCAGCACGGCAGCCGCGATGGCGATGGCGACGATGGCCTTGATGAGCCGGTCGCGCAGCTCCATCAAATGCGCAACGAATGGCTGTTCGGTGCCGGCGAGTTCGTCTTCAGTGGATTTCTGGGAATCAGCCATGGTGGACATTTGTTGGGATCATGCCCAGAAGAAAAGCGGAAAAACCGGAGCAGGCCCGGCAGACGCGCAAGGCCTCGCCGGTCAATTGAATTTGGCGGGACGGTACCGCGCGACCCGTGCCGCACCCGAAAGCGCCTTGGTACGCACACCCGAGCGGGCCTTGTACCACTGCGGCGTGGCGCCCTGCTTCAGGCGCCAGTTTTTCTTGGGGTGTTTGTAGCTCGGGTAGCTGACGTAAGCGTCGACCGGCGCGGCGAGCGACTCGGCGTTGCCGGTGTCCTTCCACTGGTTCTCGAAATCGCTGGCGTGGGTCTGGATGGAGTTGTTCACGTCGCGGGCGGCGCCCTCGACGGTTTCCTTCATCTTCTTCAGCTCGTCCAGGTCCATCGAGCGGTTGACCTCGGCCTTGACATCGGACACATAACGCTGGGCCTTGCCCAGCAGCGTGCCCACCGTGCGGGCCACACGCGGCAGCTTTTCCGGCCCGATGACGACCAGCGCCACCGCGCCGATCAGCGCCATTTTCGAGATACCGATGTCAATCACAGCGCGCGGTCCCGGTTCAGGACTTGTTGGACATGTTTTTGGCTTCGACGTCGATCGTGGCCTTGTCAGCCACCGGCGTCGCGCTGGTCACCTGGCTTGCCGGCTTGTCGTCGACCGTGGAGCCTTCCTTCATGCCGTCCTTGAAACCCTTCACCGCGCCGCCGAGGTCGCCGCCGATGTTCTTCAGTTTCTTGGTGCCGAACACCATCACGACGATCAACAGAACGATCAGCCAATGCCAAATGGAAAAAGAACCCATGGTGTACTCCTAACGAATAGTGTCGATTTTAGTCGGCTGGCCGGGTTCTACCCGGTGAAGACCCTGACTTTGACCCTTCAGCGGCCAGATGGTTTCAACCACGCAACCAGGGGCGTGGTCCGCCCATCACGTGCAAATGAAGATGGTGCACTTCCTGGCCGCCTTCGGTGCCGGTGTTGACGACGATGCGAAAGCCGCCGTCCGGATACGGATTGCAGCCTTCCTGCATCGCCAGCTTGGGCGCCAGCAACATCATGCGCCCGAGCAGCGCCGCGTGTTCGTCCGTCACCTGCGCCATGGACGGCACATGCAGTTTGGGCACGATGAGGAAATGGATCGGCGCCGAGGGGCGGATGTCGTGGAACGCAAAAACCTCTTCGTCTTCATAGACTTTGCGCGAAGGGATCTGGCCCTGGGTGATCTTGCAGAAAAGGCAATTCGGGTCGTGCATGGTGAAACTTGCGCTTGGCTCTTTTTGACTGTTAATTTCCGACGGGCCGGCTGGCGTTCATGGCCACCATGCCGCGCACGATGCGGTACAGGAACCAGATCGAGATCAGGCCCCAGGCGATCCAGCCCGGCGCGATGAAAAGAAACCACAGCGGCGTCGTCACCACGTACAAGATGCCGGCCCACACCACCGAGCGGATGCGCCACGAGAAATGGCTGGCCTGCCAGGTGCCTTCGGCTTCGCCCTTCTTCACGAGGTCGATCACCAGCGCGATGACCAGAATCACGGCCGTCGGCTGCGCGCCCGGCACCACCGCGGCCACGGCCACGATCAGGTGCATCAGGTAGCTGATCCAGCCCACCGTCTTCAGCGACTGGGCTTTTTCGTTGTCGACCACTTCGACGTCGATGATGTCGCTCACGTTTTTTGTCCTTCGGTAGAGGCGCGGTTGAGCGCCTTGCGCAAGGCTTTTTCTTCGATGCCGCTGGTGCCTTCGCGGCGCTCCAGCTCGGCGATCACATCCGCCGGCGCCAGACCGTAATGGGCCAAAGCGATCATCGAGTGGAACCACAGATCGGCCACCTCGCCGACCAGCTTGGCCTTGTCGCCGCCGTGGTCCGCGTCCTTGGCGGCCATCACCACCTCGGTGGCTTCCTCGCCGATTTTTTTCAGGAAAGCATCGGGGCCCTGGTGCAGCAGGCGCGCCACATAACTGGCGTTCGGATCGCCGCCACGGCCGGGTTTGCGCGACTCGATCACGGTGGCCAGGCGGGCCAGCGCGTCGGCCGATGTAGGGGTGGAAGCAGTCATTGGCATTATTTGTAGATGGACTCGGGGTCTTTCAAGACCGGATCGACAGCCGTCCAGGCGGCATGGCCGGCAGCGTCCTTTTGCAGCACGCTGTAGAAGCAGCTGTGGCGGCCGGTGTGGCAGGCTATGCCAGGTTGATCGGGCTCATGGCCGAGTTGCGTCACCTTGAGCAGCACCACGTCGTTGTCGCAGTCGATGCGGATGTCGTGCACAGTTTGCACATGACCCGATTCTTCGCCCTTGAACCACAGCTTGTTGCGCGAACGGCTGAAGTACACGGCCCGGCCGAGTTCGGCGGTCTTCTCCAGGGCCTCGCGGTTCATCCAGGCGAACATCAACACGTCGCCGCTGGCGGCCTCCTGCGCAATCACGGGCACCAGGCCCTGCGCGTCCCATTTGACTTCATCGATCCAGTTCATGGCGGCATTCTCCGCGATTTGCGTGACGGCTCAGGGTTGGCAGGGGTATGTGCGGGCTTTGCCTTGCTCCTTCCTCTCCGGGGGAAGGTCGGGATGGGGGCGCGGCGCTTCAGGCTAAAAGCTTGGGTGTCGCCGGCAACCAGTCCCAACCCCAGCCCTCCGCCGCTAGGGGAGGGAGCAGACAGCCAGGTCCAAACACACTAAATCCGTACCGGAATGCCACGTTCCGCCATGCGCGCCTTGGCCTGCTGCACGGTGTATTCGCCGTAGTGGAAGATGCTCGCCGCCAGCACGGCGTCGGCGCCGCCGGTCTGGATGCCATCCGCCAGGTGGTCCAGGTTGCCGACACCGCCCGAGGCGATGACCGGCACGCTGACCGCGTCGCTCACGGCGCGGGTCAGGGCCAGGTCGAAGCCGGACTTGGTGCCGTCGCGGTCCATGCTGGTCAACAGGATTTCGCCGGCGCCGCGCCGGGCCATCTCGGTGGCCCAGGCGACGGCGTCGAGGCCGGTGTTCTTGCGGCCGCCGTGGCTGTAGACGTCCCAGCCGGGGCCGCGGGTCAACGCGTCTTCGGCCGAGCGCTTCTTGGCGTCGATGGCGACGACGATGGCCTGCGCGCCGTATTTGCCCGAGGCCTGCTCGATCACTTCCGGATTGGCCAGTGCCGCCGAATTGAAGCTGACCTTGTCGGCCCCGGAATTCAGCAGCCGGCGCACGTCTTCCACGGTGCGCACGCCGCCGCCCACGGTGAGTGGAATGAAGACCTGCGAGGCCACGGCCTCGATGATGTGCAGGATCAGGTCGCGGCCGTCGCTGGTGGCGGTGATGTCGAGGAAGGTGAGTTCGTCGGCGCCCTGTTCGTTGTAGCGCGCGGCGATCTCCACCGGGTCGCCAGCATCGCGCAGCTCGACGAAGTTGACGCCCTTGACGACGCGGCCGCCGGTCACGTCCAGACAGGGAATGATGCGCTTG
>JAQGMQ010000877.1 GCA_028292305.1 Rhodoferax sp. | reverse complement strand
CCGGGCTCCACCTACAAGCCCTTCATGGCGCTCGCCGCGCTCACGCTGGGCAAGCGCACGCCACAGCAGACCATCTACGACCCGGGCTACTTCCAGTTCGGCAACCACCGCGTCCGCGATGACAAGGAAGGCGGGCACGGCACGGTCGACATGTACCGCTCCATCGTGCAGTCGTGCGACACCTACTACTACATGCTGGCCAACGACATGGGCGTGGACCTGATGCATGACGAGCTGGTGAAGTTCGGCTTCGGCGAGCTGACCGGCATCGACATCTTCGGCGAGGTGCGCGGCGTGCTGCCGTCCACCGCCTGGAAGCGGCGCGCCTACAAGCGGCCCGAACAACAGCGCTGGTATGCGGGCGAAACCATCTCGCTGGGCATCGGCCAGGGCTACAACAACTTCACCATGCTGCAGCTGGCGCTGGCCACCAGCGTGATCGCCAACGACGGCGTGAAGATGAAGCCGCACCTGGTCAAGGAAGTGGTCGACGTGGTCACGCGCAGCGCCAAGGAAACGCTGCGCGAGATCAAGGCCGAAGTCATGGCCAAGCCGGCCAACATCGCCGTCATCCAGCGCGCGCTGGCCGGCGTCACCAGCGAAGGCACGGGCGCCACGGCGTTCAAGGGCTCGGGTTACCTTTCGGCCGGCAAGACCGGCACGGCCCAGGTCGTGACCATCGGCCAGAACGAAAAATACAACGCCAACACCATGCCCGAGCGCTACCGCGACAACGCGCTCTACATGGCCTATGCGCCGGTCGACAAGCCGCAGATCGCGCTGGCCCTGGTGCTGGAAAACGCCGGCTGGGGCGGCGCCGCCGCGGCGCCCATCGCCCGCCGCGTGTTCGACTACTGGCTGATGAACCAGTACCCGAACGAGCTGGATCTGGCGGCCGTGCAGAAGGGCCAGGCCCAGACGCCATTGGGCCAGCCGCGCGCCGTGGCCGACGTGCCCGGCATGCCGGTGGCGCCCGCGGCGGGCGTGGCTACCGCCGCCGTCACCCCGGCTATCGCGGCGTCCGCAACGGTCTCGGCTGTGGCGCTGGCCTCGGCAGCGTCGATGGCGCCGATGCCGCAAGCCTCGGCCGCGAGCGCAGCCGCCAGCGCGGCGGCGGCGGCCAAGGCGCTGCACAAGAGTCGGCGTTAAGTCAGCGCTTGAGGACGCGCTACAGGCGCGCCAGAAGCCGCGGCACCGAGGCCGCCAGCATCGCCACCCCGGAAGCCGTCAGCAGCCCCAGCACCACCCGGCGAAACGCCGCCTCGCTGATGCCGATGTACAGCCGCGCCCCCAGCAGCGTGGGCACCAGCAAGGCCGCGGCCACCACGCCGAACATCGGCAGCATGGCCCGGGTCACGATGCCGGTGGCCAGGTAGCTGCCCATGGTCACCAGCAGCATCGACAGGTTGAAGTTCTGCACGATGGCGCGCTGGGCGTCCTTCTCCATGCCGCGCAGCGTGCACCACAGCGTGGGCAAGGCGCCGGTGAAGCCACCCAGGCCGCCCATCACCCCGCCAGCCAGGCCCACCACGGCATCGGCGATGCGGCCGCCGGCGGTGATGCGGGGCAGGTGCCGGGCCATCAGCATGGCCGGGCACCACAGCACCAGCAGCCCGCCCAGCACCAGGCGAAACCAGGCCATGTCCATGCGCGGCAACAGCGCCACCCCCAGCGGAATGCCGGCCAGGCCGCCCAGCACGAAGGGCAGCAGGCATTTCATGTCGAAGCCGCGGCGCACCGACACCGCGGCGATCACTTGCCCGGTGAGCGAGCCGAACACCACCAGCGTGGCGGCCAGGCGGGGGTCCAGCGTCCAGGCCCAGAACGACATCGCCACCAGGCCGAAGGCGAAGCCCGACAGGCCCTGCACGAAGCCGGCGACCACGGCGCCGACCACCACCACCCACAGCATGGAGTCCATGGCGCCGGGTCAGGTTGGGTGGGCTTGATTTGGCGGTGCGGTCCGCGCAAGAAAGCGTCGTGGCCGGTCTGCGTGGTCAGCCCGCCGACCACCGGCATGCAGCCGGCTCGTCCGAAGCCCGCACGGTGTTTCGGCGCGCGCCGCGGGCCCCGCAGGCTGCCCATCGCGCTGCCCATCGCGCTGCCATACGGGCCGCCAAACGGACCGCCAAATGCGTTGCCAGGGGACGAAATCCGTGCCCCAAATAGAGGCGCCCCGGGTCACGCCAGGCTGTGCGGCAGGGTGGGCGGCGCGCGAGGGGGCGGCCAAAGCGAACAGCGGGATCGGTGGAGTCAGCCCACCGCCCCCGCCGATCGCGTCGATGAAACCGGCCGGCAGGGAGGCGTTCGAGACGAGCAACAAGTCCATGGCGGGGAATTGTCGCATCCCCCGTGCTACGCATTCAGGAGCGGTGGAGCAGCGCGTCGCATCGACCTTAACCGAATCGATGGACCATAAAAAAAGCGCCGCAGTGCGGCGCTTCGAAAAAACATCTCGTATCGGATGTCTGAATGATGTTCTGCTTGTTGGGCTGTCTCCTCGGTCCCTCGCTTTGACAGGCCAGAGCCTGTGTGCAAGTGGCGCTACTGTATGGTGCTGCACCAAGCCGGGGCATCGGGATTTACCCTGCCGTTTTGCGGCCGATCGATTACGGTTGAGCAGGGTTGGCTCGGCCGTAGATTGAAACAACGCTTTTTTAAGCTTCACGGAGCCCGGGCGGCGTCCTCCGCAATCCAGTGCGCGGCCTTTTCGGCAATCATCAGCACCGGCGCATTGGTGTTGCCGCTGGTGATGGTCGGCATCACACCGGCGTCCACCACGCGCAGGCCCGACACGCCGCGCACCTTGAGCCGCGCATCGACCACGGCCATCGGGTCGTCGGCGCTGCCCATCTTGGTCGTGCCTACGGGGTGGAAGATGGTGGTGGCGATGTCGCCAGCCAGCTTGGCCAGTTCCTCGTCGGTCTGGAACTGCACGCCAGGTTTCCATTCCTCGGGCTGCAGCCTGGCCAGCGCCGGCTGCGCCATGATGCGCCGCGTCAGCCGCAGCGAGTCGGCGGCCACCTGGCGGTCTTCGGCGGTGCTGAGGTAGTTGGGCGCGATGGCGGGCGCGTCCTCGAAACGCGGGGTCTTGAGGTGCACCGTGCCGCGGCTGGTCGGGTTCAAATTGCAGACGCTCGCCGTCACCGCCGCGAAGCTGTGCAGCGGGTCGCCGAACGCGTCCAGCGACAGCGGTTGCACGTGGTATTCGATGTTCGGGTAAGGCTGGGCCGGGTCGCTGCGCGTGAAAGCGCCCAGTTGCGACGGCGCCATGCTCATCGGCCCGGTGCGCTTCAGCGCGTATTCGAGCCCGATCTTGGCCTTGCCCCAGAGGCTGCTGGACAACACGTTCAGCGTAGGCACGTCCTTCACCTTGAACACGGCCCGAATCTGCAGATGGTCCTGCAGGTTGGCGCCCACGCCGGGCAGGTCCATCTCGGTCGTGATGCCCAGGCCCTGCAGCAGTGCGGCCGGGCCGATGCCCGAGAGCTGCAGAATCTGCGGCGAGCCGATGCTGCCGGCACACAGGATCACCTCGCGGGTCGCCCGCACCTTGACTTTGTCGCCGCCGCCGGTCACCACCTGGGCCCCCGTGCAGCGCTGGCTGCCGTCCTCTTGCGGCGCCAGGCTCAGCCTGGCCACCTGGGCGCCGGTCCACAACTCGAAATTCGGTCGGGCGTAACACGTGGGCCGCAGAAAGGCCTTGGCCGTGTTCCAACGCCAGCCGCTCTTCTGCGTGACCTCGAAGTAACCCACACCCTCGTTGTCGCCGCGGTTGAAGTCGTCGGTGGCTGGAATGCCGGCCTGCTGCGCCGCCGCCGCCACGGCGTCCAGCACGTCCCAGCGCAACCGCTGTTTTTCGATGCGCCATTCGCCGCCCGCGTTGCGGTGCTGCAGCGTGTGCCAGTAGCTGTTGGCGGCGCTGGCGCCGTTCAGCAGCTCGGGTGTGGTGCCGCGCGCGCCGTGCAGCGCATCAGCGCCTTTGTAGTAGTCCTCGTGCAGCTTGAAATAGGGCAGCGACTCCTGCCACGACCAGGCCTCCTCGCCCGTCAGCTGGGCCCACAGGTCGTAGTCGCGCGCCTGGCCGCGGGTGTAGATCATGCCGTTGATGCTCGACGAACCGCCCAGCGTCTTGCCACGCGGATACCGCAGTGATCGCCCGTTCAACCCCGCGTCCGGCTCGGTGTTGTAGAGCCAGTCGGTGCGCGGGTTGCCGATGCAGTACAGGTAACCCACGGGAATGTGGATCCAGTGGTAGTCGTCCTTCGGCCCGGCCTCGATCAGCAGCACGCGTTTGCTGGCGTCGGCGCTCAAGCGGTTGGCCAGCAGGCAACCCGCCGTGCCGGCGCCGATGATGATGTAGTCGAAAGTGGTGTCGCTCAACGCGTTGTCTCCAGGGTGTGGGCCGTACGGGCCGGTGTTCTCGGGCATGTCCCGCGCGCGGGCGTGGCTTGGCGCGTGTGCCGTTTGACCAAAATGTAACGCGAGTGGCGTGGCCTGGGCACCTGGGCGAACCCGGTCCGGCTGTTGTGAAAAGGCCGCAGGGTTGCGGTGGTGGGCGTGAGCGAGGGACGGCGAACGTTTGTCGTCCGCAGAAGTTCAGGCTTGCGCCCGGGCCGCGCGCCACGCCTTGTGGCGCTGGATGCAGGGCTGCTCCAGCAGATGCCATGACAAAACCGCCAGCACGCCCGTGCCGGCCAGCACCTGCAGCAGCAGACGCCAGCCCGACAGTGCCGGATCGCGCGACGTGATGGCCACCAGCACCGGGAAGTGCCAGAGGTAGAGCCCGTAGCTGATCTGGCCCACATAACGCAGCGGGGCCAGCCACCGTGCGTTCGCCACCGGCAGCGCGATGGCGCTGGCCACCAGGGCGCACAGCGCCACCGACAGCAGGGGGCGCCAGGCCACCAGCATGGCCGGTTGTTCCCAATAGCCGAAGCGGCTGAACAACCGGTCGGCGATCACCAGCAAGACCGCCGCCGCCGCGGCCCACGCCAGGCAATGCGGCCAGGACGGGCGCAGGACGCGCGCCAGCCAGCCGCGCCCGCTGCGCACCGCCAGCGCCAGCAACATGCCCAGGCCGAACAGATCGATGACGCCCGGCAACTGCGTCAGATAGACGAAGCGTTCGGTGATCGGATGCGTTTGCGCGGGCAGCAACCACGTCGTCGCCAGGCGGTAGAGCGCGGCCACCAGCAAGGCGCCGATGAGCGATGGCAGGGCACGCGTGCGGGCCAGCCACGGCGTGATGCACAACATCAGCAGGTAGAACTGCATCTCCAGCGCCACCGACCAGCTCGGCCCGTTGATCGCTCCGTGCCACCCGGGAAGCAGGTTTTGCACGAACAGCAGAAACGCCGCCAGGCGACCCAGCAACTCGGCCAACGGGCCCGACAACATTTCCGGCCGCGTGACGAAGAGATAGACCGCGCCCGTCACCAGGTAGAGCGGCAGGATGCGCGCCAGCCGCCGTACGGCGAACGGCGTCCTGAAACCCGTGCCCTGGCGGTCATAGCCGTCCAGCGCCGCCAACGCAATCACAAAGCCGCTGATTACCAGGAACAGGTCGACGCCCGCCCATCCATTGCGGAAAACCCGCAGCGGGCCGGTGGTCGGAAAGCCATCCCAGTGGCCCAGCACGATCACGTGGAACACCAGCACCATCAGTGCCGCCGTGGCGCGCAGCACATCGATGGCGGGGAAACTCGGCCGCGGTGGCGTCGCCGGTAACGACGGGGAAACGGCCTCGGCCGGGTGCACGCGCAACTCTTCGCGCTGCATCAGGCTACAGTGCCGTGGCCATCGGCATGGTGGCCGTTGACGTTTTCAGAACGCATGCTGGTAGTGGCTCTTTCAAAACGGGTGTTGCGCCCGCGAATGCGTCACCGCGCCTTGCATGGCGGTGCCTTGAGGGGGCAATGTAACCCCTGCGGCCTGTGTTCACCGCGGGCAGCGTGCGTTCGCTGCAGCCCGGACACGGGGTGGGTCCGACTGGGTCAACGGGCGATGAAGTCGTGCGGTACCGGCAAGCTCGTTCACCCGACTTTGCCTATTTCCGTCAGCCGCGGAAACGGCCAACCGGTTGCCCGGCTCTTGACGCAGGCTTCAGTTCAACGCCGCACCCGGCACCGCCACAACGGGCGCCGCCGGGCTGGTGAACATCGCCACCATCTGTTCTTCGGCGATGAAGTCGCTGTAGGTGAAGTCGATCTGCCGGTCGAAATTGGCGTATTCGATTTCTTCGCGCAGTGTCTTGGCGAGCAGCTTCTTCAGCACGATCAGCGTTCCCGGGTCGAGCGCCTTTTCGCATTCGGTCAGCGCCGTCTTCAGGTCTTCGCTGCCGACGTGGGCCTTGGTGGCGTCGCTGTATTCGAGGCCGCGGGTCAGGCGCATGGCCAGGCGGCGCGTGGCCATGAATCGGGTCTTGGCAAACGCGGGGTGCACGCGGCTCAGCACCAGCGACAGGCCGCCCAACAGGATCTGGAGTTCCATCAGCTTGGCGTTGTCGGTCACGCGGGGCAGCATGAGCTCGGTGTTCCAGGGCGATTCGGGGTGCAGGAGTTTGCTGTTCATGGCTCCGATGCTAAGCAAGCCGGCAGCCATTGATTGTTGGTAAAGCGGCGAAAAGAACCCTTTGTTTCCACTTTTGCCGACGCACGCCTCAGCCCACCCCCCCGCATGCGTTTCACTGCGGCTGGAACCCGCTGGCCTTGATGATGTGCGCCCAGGTCTGGGCATAGGCGTGTTCGCGCGCGGCCAGCACTTGGGGCGGCATGAAGTCCACGGTCAGGCCCATGGCGGTGAGCTTGGCGCGCACGTCAGGCATGGCTACGATCTTCGAGATCGCGGCGGCGAAGCGGTCGATCGACGCGCGCGACGTGCCGGCCGGTGCGAAGAAGCCGTAGTAGGGCACGTCCTCGAAGCCGGCCAGGCCGAGCTCGGCGAACGTTGGCACGTCGGGCAACGAGGCCTGGCGCGAGCCGCCCAGCACCGCCACCACGCGGATCTTGCCGGCCTTGTGGTTTTCGATGAAGTCGGGCACCGAGCCCACTCCGGCCGAGATCTGGTTACCCAGCATGTCGGCGAGCATCGGTGCGCTGCCGCGGTAGGGCGCGGCCTGCAGGTCGAGGCCGTATTTTTCACCGATCAGTTTCACCAGGAACTCGGGCACCGAACCCGGCGCGGGCACGCCCACCGTGCCGCGGCCGGCGTTGGCGCTGCGCGTCCAGGCCACGTAGTCGGCCACCGATCTCGCCGGCGTGCCGCCCGAAACGGCCAGCGCGTTGACGAACGTGGCAAAGCCGGCCACGGCGACGAAATCCTTGGCCGGGTCGAAGCCGGGGTTCTTCACCACCAGCGGCAGGATCGACACCGTGTGGTCGTGGGTCAGGAAAAACGTCGTGCCGTCGGGGTGCGCGGCTTTCAGCACCTGGGCGGCGATCTGGCCGCCGGCACCGGCGCGGTTTTCCACGATCACCGGCGCGTCGAGCTCGTCCTTGAGTTTTTCGGCGAGCGTGCGAGCGATCACATCGGTGCCGCCGCCTGCCGGAAAGCCAACCAGCAGGCGGATGGTGCCGCTTTGGGCCTGCGCCAGGCCGGCGCCGAGCAGCGATGCCGAGAAAGCGGCGCAAAGAGTGGCTTGACGGGCCAACGCGCCGAACGCGCGCCGTGAAATTGAACGGGCCATGGAAGTGTGGAAAAACTTGGGTGGGTGGAAAACAGCGGACGGTGCCACAGGCACGCGCCAATTTACCATCCGCCGGCGACGCGCGGCCGCCGCTTCCGCCGTGCCCCTGGCCGAAGCCGAACGCAGACGCGGTTCAGGCCCGGTTCAGGCCCGGTTCAAGCCGCTTTTTTCGCGCGGTGGTGCTCCAGGCGGAAGCTCACTTCCTTGACGATGGCCGTCATCGCCGCGCGGTCGCGGTTCGGGTGGTCGGCCACCTGCACCGTGGTGGCGCCGGCCTTGACGGCGGTCGGCTCGGTCTGGCCCGGCAGCACGGTGAAGCGCAGGTCGATACCGTGTTCGGTCATCAACGCGCCGCAGGCCGCCCAGTCGCGTGTCCACTTCGGCAACTGCGTGGTGTTCTCCCACAAGGTGCCAGCGTTCTCATAACACTCTTCGATCCGGTGGTGGCCGAGCAGGTGGGCCAGGTGCCGCTCTTTGGCGACGCAGCTGCGGAAATACTCTTCATCGCTGATGCGCATGACGAACTCCTTTGTGCCGAGCCAAGGCGCTGGCCCGCCTCCACCCTAACCAGCGTAGCGGCCGCGGTCAAGCGGCGTTTCACCATTGGCCGGAACCTGTCTTGCCCACGGCCGAATATCAGGTTTTGTCGCTCTGGCGCGGTAGCGAATACCCCGGCATGAGCAGACCGCTGTCGGGTAGACCCGCGTCAGGTGGTGCCCACCGGCGACCGCCCTGGCCGGCCCGGGATCATCGTCAGCATGTGGTCCGAGACCCCGCCATCCACCACAAGCACCGCGCCCGTGACATACGACGCCCCACGGCCGCTGAAGTAGGCCACGGCCTGGCCAATGTCGTCGGGCTGCCCGATGCGCCCGAGCGGCACCAGGGCCTCGCGCTGTGCCTTCACCGCCGGGTCGTGGTAGACCGGCTCGGTCAGCGGCGTGCGGGTCATGCCCGGGCACACCGTGTTCACGCGGATGCCGTCGGCGCCCCACTCCTGCGCCAGCTGGCGGCACAGCATGATCAGCGCCGCCTTGGCCGCCGAATACGCGCCGTAGCCCGGGTGCGGCGTCAGCCCCGACATCGACGCCACCGCCGTGATGCTGCCGCCGGTGCGCATCAGCTGCGGCCGCGCGGCCTGTGCCATCAGCCACACCGAACGCGTGTTGAGGTTGAAGGTGTGGTCCCACTGCGCCACCGGCAGATCGGCCAGCTTGCCCGGGCCGGAAGCGCCGGCATTGCAGACCAGCGCCGTCAGGTCGCCGCCGCCGGCATGGGCCTGCGCCACCAGCGACGCGCACTGCGCCGGGTCGGTCACGTCGCCCGTCACGCCGGTGGCCGTGGCGCCGGCCTGGCGCAGCTCGGCCAGCAGGGCGTCGAGTTTGTCACCAGGCGTTGACGCGGCGGCCGAGATGTGGATCGACAGGTTTTCGCGGCGCGCCTGTTCGATGAGGGCGAAACAGATGCCGCGCCCGATGCCGCCGGCGGCGCCGGTGACCAGGGCGTGCAGGGGAGCTGGCGTTGCAGGGGTCATTGAAAGGTTCCTTTGGGTTGTGGGCACTTGGATGGCGAGGGGCTTCGACAGGCTCAGCACGAACGGGGCTGGCCCGGGCGGAATGGACCCTGCGGCAAGAGGGCAGGGCGGTCCGTTGGTTCTCCGGTGGCCCTGAGCCTGTCGCCGGACTTCTTCAATCCCCCACTCTCACCGTCCCGCCGCTTGCCGCTGCCGCGTGGATCGCCAGCACCGCCTGCAGGCTGCGCATTGCGTCCCGCCCGCTGCACACCGGCTCTTCCTGTCCCTGCACCACGGCATGCAGATGGCGCAGCTGTTCGGCATAGGGGTTGGTGTCGTGCAGCGCAATGCGCTCCTGTGTCAGGGGCTGGTGCCAGCCGCGGTCGCTGCGGTATTCCCATACCTCCAGGCGCGGCAACGTCACCGAGCCGTGCGTGCCGGAGATGAAATGCGTGTTCACGTCCTGCCGGGGGTAGTGCGCCGACTCGCCGGCGGCCAGGTCCCAGTTCCAGGGCGTGGTGGCGCTGTCGGACACGGTCATGGTGGCCAGCGCGCCGTTCGTGAAGCGCAGGATCACCGCCGCCGTGTCTTCCACCTCGAAGCCGCGCACCGCGTTGGCGCTGGTGGCCTGCACGCTGTCGATCTCGCCCATCAGGAAGCGCAGCAGGTCGATGTCGTGGATCAGGTTGATGAGGATCGGCCCGCCGCCTTTGCGTCGGCGCCAGTCCATGTCGAAATACGGGTCGGGCTTCAGGAAGGTGGCCATGCCCGTGGCCGACACCAGCCTGCCGAGCCGGCCCGACTGCACGATGCCGCGCGCCGCACGCAGGATGCCGTTGTAGCGCCGCTGGTGGCCCACCAGCAAATGCCGGCCCGCGGCCTCGGCGGCGTCGCACAGGCGGCGCGCATCGGCCAGCGTGTCGGTGATCGGTTTCTCGACCAGCACATGCGCGCCGGCCTGCAGGCACTGGATGCCGATGTCCGCATGGGTTGCATTCGGCGTGGCAATGATGACCACGTCGGGCTTTTCGGTGGCCAGCATCGCCGCCACGTCGGTGTGGTAGCCCACGCCGATCTGCGCGGCCAGCCCGCGGGCGGCCTCGCTGTTGTCCACAATGGCTGACAAATCGAACAGCGCGTGGTCGCGGGCCAAGGCAATGTGGGTGCGGCCGATGGCGCCAGCGCCGATCACCGCCAGGCGAAGTTTCTGCATCCGGGTCTCCTGGTGCCTGTCTATCGGCCGTAGTGCTGCACCGTGGCGGCGATGCCCTGGGTCAGCGTGGTTTTCTGCCGGCCCGGCAGCAGCGCGTCCAGGCCGTCTTCGGTGATGCCATCGGCAATCGTCAGCGGCTTGCCTTCGGCGCGCAGTTGCGCGGCCGGCACCAGGCGGCGGATCTCGGCCATCACCTCGTCCATGGTGGCCGTCTGGCCCACCATGTTGTAGACCGGCGCGCCCTGCACCGGCGTCAGCAGC
>JAQGMQ010000867.1 GCA_028292305.1 Rhodoferax sp. | reverse complement strand
GAAGATATGGGCCAGCAGGTGGTGCGCGGCCTGGCCGACATGCTCGACAGTCCGGGCGGCGGCCTGTGGATGAAAAGCAGCGGCGGCGACCTCGTCTTCCGGCAGACGGCCCGTCGCAACCTGGCTGAAACCCAGGAGATCGAAGACGCCAACTCGCCGCTGTGCCAGTTCCTGGGCAGCAGCGGCTGGGTGGTCAATCTGGCGGAATACCGTTCCTATCCGCAGCGGTATGGCGCTTTGGCGCTGCCCGGCTGGCTGCAGCAGATGCCCCAGGCCTGGCTCATCGTTCCGCTGATGGTCGGCAACGACATGATCGGCTTCGTGGTGCTGGCCAGCGCAAGGGCCAACATCGACGTCAACTGGGAAGTCAACGATCTGTTGAAGACCGCAGGACGCCAGGCGGCGAGTTTTCTGTCGCAGATGCAGGCCACCGAGGCCTTGTTGGAAGTGCGCAAGTTCGACGCGTTCAACCGCATGTCGGCGTTTGTCGTACACGATCTGAAGAACATCGTCACGCAGCTTTCGTTGATGTTGAAGAACGCAAAACGCCTGCACGCGAACCCTGAATTCCAGCAGGACATGCTCATGACCGTGGAGAATTCATTGGACAGGATGCGGCAGCTGATGCTTCAATTGCGCGAAGGTGCAACGCCGCCCGGCACCGTCGTCGGTGTTGATCTGGCGCCCATTGTTCAACGTATCGCCGCCGTGGCCACCGGCCGTGGCCGCCAACTCGAGGTAACGCTCGGCGATCGGGTTGTGACCCGCGGCCATGAAGAGCGGCTCGAGCGCATCGTCGGCCACGTGGTGCAGAACGCCTTCGATGCGACTGAAGCCAACGGCCGTGTGGCTTTGGCGCTCGACCGTTCAGGTGGCCAGGCCCGCATCGTGGTGGAAGACACCGGGCAGGGCATGTCCGAGGAGTTCGTCCGGGAACGGCTGTTCAAGCCCTTCCAAACCACCAAGCAGGCCGGCATGGGCCTCGGCGCCTACGAGAGCTTTTTATATGTGCAGGAACTGGGAGGCAAGATTTTGGTTCACAGCGAACTGCAAAAGGGCACCCAGGTCACGATTCTTCTACCTTTGTTTGATGTTCAACCTTATTCCGACCTGCAACTTCAGGACGTGCCATGACTTCTGAATCGACGCGTTCTCTGCTGATCGTTGAAGACGATCCAGCGCTGCAAAAACAGATCAAGTGGTCGGTCGACCGCTTTGAATCGGTGACCGCCGGCGACCGCGAAACCGCGCTGGTGCAACTGCGCCGACACGCCCCAGCCGTGGTCACGATGGACCTGGGCTTGCCGCCGGATGCCGACGGCGTGTCCGAAGGGTTCAGGCTGCTGGAGCAGATACTTTCCGTGCAGCCAGACACCAAGGTCATCGTGCTGACGGGGCAGAACGACCAGGCCAACGCGTTGCGCGCCGTGGCACTCGGCGCCTACGATTTCTTTGCCAAGCCGTTCGAGCCCGACCTGCTCAACCTGACGATCGAACGTGCGTTCCGCATGTTTGAGCTGCAGAAGGAAAATCGCCGCCTGCAGGCGATGCACCAGCCCGATGCGCTGGGCGGACTCATCACGCGCGATCCCGAAATGCTGCGCATCTGCCGGACCATCGAAAAAGTCGCCAACAGCACGGCCACGGTCATGCTGCTCGGAGAAAGCGGTACCGGCAAGGAAGTGCTGGCCCGCGGGCTGCACCAGGCATCGCCGCGCAAGGCGGGCAAGTTCGTCGCCATCAATTGCGCGGCCATCCCTGAAAACCTGCTGGAAAGCGAGTTGTTCGGTTACGAGAAGGGCGCATTCACGGGTGCGGCCAAGATGACGCTGGGCAAGATCGAGACGGCCAATGGCGGCACGCTGATGCTCGACGAAATCGGCGACCTGCCGTTTTCGCTGCAGGCCAAATTGCTGCGCTTCATCCAGGAGCGGACCATCGAACGCGTGGGTGGGCGGCAGGAGATTCCGGTGGACGTGCGCATTGTCTGCGCGACCCACCAGGACTTGAAGGCACTGAGCAAGGAAGGCCGGTTCCGCGAAGATCTGTATTACCGCCTGGCCGAGATCGTGGTCAACATTCCGCCATTGCGCGCGCGCAAGGGCGATGCCGCGCTGCTGGCTTTTTCGTTCCTGCGCAAGTTTGTCCAGGAACAGAACCGCGGCACGCTGAACCTGAGCGAAGGCGCGGTGCGGGCGATCGAATCCTACCCCTGGCCCGGCAACATCCGCGAACTCGAGAACTGCATGAAGCGCGCAGTGATCATGGCCGACGGCAACCAGATCTCCACCGAGGAAATCGGGATCGAGTCGTCCGGTGACGAGGTGGCGGAAGAATCGCTCGATCTGCGAACTATCCGCGACAACGCCGAAAAAAATGCGATTGTTGCCGCCCTTGGCCGGGTGAATGGCAATATCGTCAAGGCCGCTGAACTTCTGGGTGTCAGCCGACCCACTTTATATGATTTGATGCACCGTTTGGGTTTGAAGTAACCGTCGCCTGCCGCATCCCAAGTTGTTATCCGAGAGATCTAAATGAACGCCTCCAAACTTATTCCTGTGTTGCTGGTTTCCGCCCTGTTGGCGGCGTGTGGCGGCGACGACCCCGACAAGCTGATGGCGTCGGCCAAGGAATATCTGGCCAAACACGATAACAAGGCTGCCGTCATCCAGATCAAGAATCTGCTTCAGAAGCAACCCGAGTCGGCCGAAGGTCGCTTTTTGTTGGGCACGGCATTGCTGAATACCGGCGACGTGGCCGCAGCGGAAATTGAGCTCAGCAAAGCCCGCAGCTTGCGCTACCCGGACGACCAGGTCGTGCCGCCACTCGCAAAAGCACTTGCGGCACAGGGCAAGTTTCGCAAGGTCATCGATGACCTGGGCAAGGTGGAACTGACCAGCCCGGGCTCCAAGGCCGAATTTCTGATCGTGTTGAGCAATGCCTACGCGTCGCAAGGCATGGCCGAGCAATCGCGGACGGCGCTGTCGTCGGCGCTGGCCGCGGAGCCCACGAACGTGAACGCCATGATGGCGCAGGCCCGGCGCAAGGTCGAGTCCAAGGATATTGCCGGTGCTGCCACCCTGATCGACGAACTGGTCGCCAAATTCCCGCAGAACCCCGAAGCCTGGAAACTCAAGGGTGACTTCGTCATCTTCGCCAAGAACGATCTCGAAGGTGGGCTTGCCGCCTACCGCAAGGCCATCGAAGTCAAGACAGATTTCCTGCCCGCCTATTCCGGCGTGCTGAACATCCTGCTGCAGCAGGGAAAGATGGAAGAAGCCAAGACCCAGATCGAGGCCCTGAAGAAGATCGCGCCCGGTCATCCGCAGACCAAGTACTTCGAGGCGCAGTACGCCTACCAGAACAAGGACATGAAGACCGCGCGCGAGCTGGTGCAGCAATTGCTGAAGATCGCGCCTGAAAACCTGAAGACGCTGCAGTTGGCGGGCGCCATCGAATTCCAGCTCAATTCCTTGCTGCAAGCCGAGCTCTACCTGAGCAAGGTGGTGCAGGTCAACCCGACCTCGGTCGGCCCACGGCGTCTGCTGACGATGACGTACCTGCGCAGCGGCCAGCCCGACAAGGCCATGGCCACGCTGGCGCCCATCTTGGACCAGATCAACGAAGACCCCAACCTGCTGTCGCTGGCAGGCGAGGTCTACCTGCAGACGGGTGACGTCAAGAAGGCCGAAGCTTCGTTCGCCAAGGCCGCCAAGCTCGACCCCAAGGACGTTCGCAAGCGGACCTCGCTGGCGCTCACGCACATGATCGGCGGCGATGTCGATTTCGCCTTCAATGAGCTCGAAAGCATCGCGTCCGCCGACAAGGGCGTGTCGGCCGATCTGGCCCTGATCAGCGCACATCTGCGCCGGCAGGACTATCCCAAGGCCATGAAGGCCATCGACGGCCTCGAGAAGAAGCAGCCCGAAAGCCCGGTGGCACCCAACCTGCGTGGCAAGACGCAGTTGGCGATGAAAGATATTCCGGCGGCGCGCAAGAGCTTCGAGGCGGCCCTGAAACTCAGCCCGACCTACTTTCCCGCCGTGGCCAGCCTGGCCGCACTCGATCTCCAGAACAAGAAGCCGGACGAAGCCAAGGCGCGTTTCGAAGCCGTGCTGGCCAAGGAACCCAAGAACGGCCAGGCCTTGCTGGCATTGGCCGAGCTCCGGGCTCGGGCCGGTGGCGCCAGCAGCGAAATCGCTTCGCTGATCACCAAAGCGGTTGATGCGAACCCCAACGCGGTCCCGCCGCGCCTGTTGTTGATCGACTACCTGATCCGCACCGGCGACTTCAAACAAGCCACGTCGGCGGCGCAAAGCGCAGTTTCCGCATTGCCGGACAAGGGCGAGGTGCTGGATGCGCTTGGCCGCGCGCAGCTTGCGGGTGGCGACGTGAACCAGGCGATCTCCACCTTCAACAAGGTGGCGAGCATGCAGCCCGCTTCGCCGGTGCCGCACATGCATCTGGCCGAGGCCTACCTTGCCGACAAGAACAAGGACAACGCGGTCCAGAGTCTCAATAAAGCCTTGACCATCAAGCCGGACTTCCTGGATGCGCAGCGTGCGTTGGTCATCCTTTACGCAACCACCGACCGCTACCAGCGCGCGGTGACCACGGCGCGCGATATCCAGCGCCAACGGCCGAAGGAACCCATTGGTTATCTGCTGGAAGGCGACAGCTACGCGTCCGC
>JAQGMQ010000837.1 GCA_028292305.1 Rhodoferax sp. | reverse complement strand
CATCCAGGCGCTGGTGCGCGCGGGCCGCAAGGGCGCCAAAATCGACCTGATCGTGCGCGGCGCCTGCATGCTGCCGGCGCAGGTGCCGGGGCTGACCGACAACATCCGCGTGCGCTCGGTGGTGGGGCGCTTCTTGGAGCATTCGCGCATCTTCTATTTCCGCACCGATGGGCGTGAAGACCTGTACCTGTCGAGTGCCGACTGGATGAACCGCAACATGCTGCGCCGCATCGAACTGGCCTGGCCGGTGACCGACCCGCGCATGCGCCAGCGCATCATCGACGAGTGCCTGGTGCCCTACCTGCTCGACGGACGCGAAGCCTGGGACCTGCATGCCGATGGTCGTTATATTCGCGTCAATGCGGCCACCGGCCGCGACGGCGCGGTGCCCGGGCACGGGGCGCAGGACGCGCTTGCCGAACGCTACGCCAACCGGCGCCGGGCGAACGACACCTGACACAAGGGAGTGCCTACGATGGACCTGATCCTGTGGCGACACGCCGAAGCGGAAGACGAGCGCGAGGGCTTGCCCGACATGGACCGCAGCCTCACGGCCAAGGGCCAGAAACAGGCGAGCCGGATGGCCGGCTGGCTCGACCGGCAACTGCCCGAAAGTACGCGCGTGCTGGCCAGCCCGGCCAGGCGCACCGAACAGACCGTGCATGCCCTGGGCCGCAAATACAAGCTGCGGCCCGAGCTGGCACCCGGCGCGTCGCCTGCCCAGGTGCTGGAGGCCGCGCAGTGGCCCGACGGCAAGTTCGCGGTGCTGATCGTGGGCCACCAGCCGACGCTGGGCCAGACCGTGGCCCAACTGCTGGGCTTGGACGACCCCACGTTCGCCATCAAGAAGGGCGCCGTGTGGTGGCTGCGCCAGCGTGAGCGCGACGGCGAGTCGCAGACCGTGCTGGTCGCCGTGCAGGCGCCCGAGACGGTCTAGGCGCTCAGGCGGCTGCCGAGGCCGGCCGGCCGGTCTTGATGGCTGGCACGGCCCGCAGCGCGGCGCGCAGATCGGTGTCGGACATGGCCGCCAGGGCCTTGATGCCGGCGCGCAGCAATTCACTCTTCTTCGCCGGCTGCGCCAGTTGCATGGCGCGCTGCTTCAGCGTCTCGAGCACCAGGTATTCGGCCTTGGGGATGGTGAAGCTGTCGCGCACCAGCTTGGGCTTCTTGACCTTGGCTGGCTTCGGTGCGGCGGCTTTCTTGGCAGCAGCGGGCTTGGCCGGTTTGGCGGCGAGGCGCTTGGCGGGCTTGACCGCTGGCGCCGGCAAGCCCGGTTTCACCGGCTTTGCCGACTTGATCGGCGAAGCGACCTTGACAGCCTTCGCTTTGGCTGCTGGCTTCTTCTTCGGCGCCTCGGTGGCCTTGCTGCGTGGCACGGGCGGGGTGGCGGCTACCGGGCTGGTGTCAGCGGGGACGGACGGAGCAGTGGGGCTGGTTTTGGCGGTAGCGGTAGCGGTCAAGATCATGGCTTTCTGTGATTAAACAATTTATATAGTTTATACGGTTTTTATGGGCCTTCGCGTCGGTCGCTACTGGCGCCCGACACGGGCCCCTGCGGCACGACGCATCGCCTCCGGGCCTTGAAGCCCTTGAAATCCGGCTTTCCGGATGCAACTGGGCCACAGATGCATTGATCCCCGGTGCTCTATAAAATGACGCATGGCCACCAAACTCCCCCCCAAAACGCCTCAGCCGCCGACCAAGCCGTCGACGCCTGATGACGGAGGTTCGGTCGTCCTCGAACGCCGGACCCAAAAAGTCAAGCCCCCGCAGATGCACCAGGTATTGATGCTCAATGATGATTACACGCCGATGGAATTCGTCGTGGTGGTCATCCAGGAGTTCTTCAGCAAGGACCGCGAGACCGCCACGCAGATCATGCTGAAGATCCATCTGGACGGAAGAGCGGTTTGCGGTGTGTACAGCAAGGATGTTGCGGCCACCAAGGTCGACCAGGTTCTGGAGGCTGCAAAGCAGTCCGGTCACCCTTTACAGTGCATTAGTGAGCCCGTTGAGTGAGCTTTTGCACAGACGATTGAAAACATTGGGCTCGAACCCATGTAGAGTGTGTAGTAACAGCTAGGCGAAAAAGGAAATCACATGATTGCCCAAGAATTGGAAGTCAGTTTGCATATGGCCTTCGTGGAAGCGCGTCAGCAACGCCACGAGTTCATCACCGTTGAGCATTTGCTGCTGGCCTTGCTGGACAACCCAAGCGCGGCGGAAGTCTTGCGCGCCTGCTCGGCCAACATCGACGACCTGCGCAAGTCGCTCAGTAATTTCATCAAGGACAACACACCGCAGGTGGCCGGGACCGACGACGTCGACACCCAGCCCACCCTCGGGTTCCAGCGCGTGATCCAGCGCGCCATCATGCACGAGCAGTCCACGGGCAGCGGCACGAAGGAAGTCACCGGCGCCAACGTGCTGGTGGCGATCTTCGGCGAAAAGGATTCACACGCCGTGTATTACCTGCACCAGCAGGGCGTCACACGCCTGGACGTGGTGAATTTCATCGCCCACGGCATCAAGAAGAGCGACCCGCCCGAGCCCACCAAGGCAGGCGAGAGCGCAGCCGAGAACGAGGAAGGCGGCGAGAAGAACGAAAAGGCTTCGCCGCTTGAGCAGTACACCGTCAACCTGAACCAGCTCGCCAAGGAAGGCAAGATCGATCCGCTGATCGGTCGCCAATACGAGGTCGAGCGCGTGATCCAGATTCTGTGCCGCCGGCGCAAGAACAATCCGTTGCTCGTCGGTGAGGCGGGTGTGGGTAAAACCGCGATTGCCGAGGGTCTTGCTTGGCGCATCACGCAAAAGGATGTGCCTGAAATACTG
>JAQGMQ010000820.1 GCA_028292305.1 Rhodoferax sp. | reverse complement strand
GGTTGAACCCCCCACCCATGCCCATCCGCAAGAACTCTTACCTGCGACCGACGCGCCCGCGCGGCTGCCGAGCCGCTTCCACAGTCTGGCCCGCGTGTTCATTGCTGGTGGCTTTGCTGCTGCCGGCCTGCGCCGTGCAGACGCCCGAGTCGGCCCGCGTGGCGACGCCGGTGGGGCCGCCGGCTACGGCTGCCTTGGCCAAGCCGGTGGAGGCCACACCGGCCGGCAAGGCGGCCGACATGCCGCCGCCGCTGGAAACCCACGCCGTGGTGGTGAGCCCGGTCAACGTCAGCACGGCGCCGGCCACGGCCATCCCTCAGCGGCCGACCAACATCACCGTGCTGGCTTACGGCGACAAGATCCGCAACCTTTCCACGCCCGAGCTGCAGCAGGAAATCGCCCGGCTGGGCGACCCGGCCGATCCCAACCGCCAGCCCGCCGACGACCTGCAGCTGGCCATGGCCCTGGGCCAGACCCGCGTGCCGGGCGACCTGGCGCGGGCGCAGAGCCTGTTGCAGCGCGTGCTGGCCAACAACCAGGAAGAGGTGCGCCAGCTGCACCCGTTGGCGCGTCTGCTGGGTGCGCGTTATGCCGAGCAGAAGCGCGTCGAAGACCAGCTCGACCGGCAGAACCAGCAACTGCGCGACAGCCAGCGCCGCATCGACCAGCTCAACGAACGGCTCGAGGCCATGCGCGCGATCGAACGCAGCCTGACCTCGCGCACCCCCGGCGCCGCCGCGAACGGCGGTGGCCTGCGCCCGCCGCCCTGACCCGTGTTGCGCGCCGCGCGCGTAAGCGGCGATGATGTGCCCATGATTTCAAAGACCAACATCCTCGTGGTGGACGACGATGCCGACATGTTGCGGCTGTTGTCCATGCGCCTGACCGGCGCCGGCTACCGTGTCAGCGCGGTCAGCTCGGCCGAGGCCGCCCTCAACCAGCTCGACATCGAGCGCCCGCAGCTGGTGCTGAGCGATGTGCAGCTGCCCGGACGCGACGGGCTCGCGCTGTTCGACGAAGTGCGCCTGCGCCACCCTTCACTACCGGTGATTCTGCTCACCGCGCACGGCACCATTCCCGACGCGGTGGAGGCCACGGCACGTGGCGTGTTCACCTATCTCACCAAGCCTTTCGAGGGCAAGGAGCTGCTCGACAAGATTTCGCAAGCCTTGTCGTTGAGCGCACCGGCCCTGCCCGCGGCCCGCGGCGACGAGGCCTGGCGCGACGAGATCGTGAGCCGCTCGAGCCGCATGGCCGAGATCCTGGCCGAGGCGCGCATGGTGGCGCAGTCGGACGCGAGTGTGCTGCTGCGCGGCGACAGCGGCGCCGGCAAGGAGCTGCTGGCCCGCGCCATCCACCGCGCCAGCCCACGCGCCAAGAAGCCGTTCGTGGCGGTGAATTGCGGCGCCATCCCCGAGGCCCTGCTCGAATCGGAACTGTTCGGCCACATGAAGGGCGCGTTCACCGACGCCGTCGCCAACCACAAGGGGCTGTTCCAGGCGGCCGACGGCGGCAGCCTGCTGCTCGACGAAATCGGCGACATGCCGCCCGCGCTGCAGGTCAAGCTGCTGCGCGTTCTGCAGGAGCGCGCGGTGCGGCCGCTGGGCTCGAGCCAGTCGATTCCGGTCGATGTGCGCATCATCTCGGCCACGCACCGCGACCTGGACGCGGCCATGGCCACCGGCCAGTTCCGCGAAGACTTGTACTACCGGCTCAACGTGGTCACGCTGACCTTGCCCACCCTGGGCGAGCGGCGCGAAGACATACCGCTGCTGGCCAACCATTTCCTGACCCGCCTGGCCGGCAAATACAGCAAGCGGCTCAGCGGCTTTGCGCCCGAGGCGCTGAAGGCGTTGACCATCGCCGCCTGGCCAGGCAATGTGCGCCAGCTGTACAACGTGGTGGAACAGGTGTGTGCGCTGTCGAGCACGCCGCTGATCCCGCTGGCACTGGTGCAGCGCGCCTTGCGCTCGCCGTCAGTCGAGGTGCTGAACTATGCCGACGCCAAGCAGCGCTTCGAGCGCGACTACCTGGTCGGCCTGCTGAAGCTGACCGACGGCAACGTGGCCGACGCGGCCCGGCTGGCCGACCGCAACCGCACCGAGTTCTACCGCTTGCTGCAAAAGCACGAGCTGACGCCGGGGCACTTCAAGGCCGACGTTGTCGCTGGCCCTGCCGACCCTGTCGCCGACGAGCGACAGGGCTAAGCCGTTGATTCATAAGGAACCAGCCCTAGGGTGAGGGCTTGCTGTCGCCGCTTGGCGACAAAAAACGGGGTTTCCGGCCAGCTTCCAGCGGAACGGCCCTGGAAACACCCGTTTTTTGAACTTAAGTCTTTGATTTAAAAAGACTTTTTCACAGTGGCACAGGGTTTGCAGTAATCAAGGCATATGAAGCCCTTGTCGCACTCCTCTACGTCGCCTTCCCAGGCTCCCAAAGCAGCCGCTCCCGCCGCTGTTTTGGCCTCTGTCTCCTCTGTGCACGCACGGCGGCGGCAGGCACGCGCCGCCGACGGCCGTGCCTTGGGCGTCAGCGCCAACGCCGGTCCCTGGGGCCGCAGCCTGAAATCAGCGACAAGCGGCACGCCCCCACCGTCTACCTCCACCGAATCCCGGCAATCCACCAGCGAGTCCACCATGCAACAACAGCATTTCGCCCGCATCGGCCGCCAGCTCCCCGCCAACCCGCGGGCCACACGCGGCAAAGTCGTCAGCCTGCGCAGCTCCGTGCGTGAAGAGCGCCACCCCAATGCCGTCACGGCGCCGCCGGTGCACCGCGGCAGCATGGCGCCGCTGCCATGGCGCGGTTTCTGGAAC
>JAQGMQ010000798.1 GCA_028292305.1 Rhodoferax sp. | reverse complement strand
GCCCGCCGACAAGGCCGGCAGCAGGCGTGCGCGGGCTTCGGGGCTGTTGAGGAACACGTAGCGCGTAGGCTGGGTGTTCATCGACGTCGGCGCCATTTTGGCCAGATCGTAGGCCTGCTGCAGCAGGGCCAGCGGCACGGCTTGGTCGGTGAAGCCGTTGGCGGTGCGCGCATTGTTGAACAGCTGGTCGAGGGACGCTGGGTCGATGGTCATGGAAGCTTTCGCGGATGTTGTGGATGTGGATGTGGATGCGGGTGACCGGGTGCGCCGAAAGGCGGCCCGGTCGGGTCGGCCGATTCTAGAAGCTGGCTTCGAAACGCGCTGAGCACAGCCGCCACAGCCTCGCCACCGCACTCACACCAGCGCGCCCTGCGCCACCAGTTCGCGCCGCACCCGCGCACTGTCGGTGCCCTGCCCTTGCGCCAGCAGCGCCGCCGACACCCCGGCCGCATGCCCGGTGGCAAAGGCCGTGCCCATCACCCGCACCGAACCATAGGCCTCGGCGTCGGCACCGATCACGCGCCCGCCGAGCCGCAGGTTGGCCAGGCCGCGCGCTTCGATGGCGGCATGCGGCACGTCGAAGAAACCGGCACCGCCGATCGGCACGAAGCGCTGTTGGCCCGGCGCCAGGTGCACCTCCATCGGCCAGCTCGCACGGGCAATGCCGTCAGGGCTGCGCCGGCCGTGCAGGCCGTCGTCGCCGTTCACGTCGCGCAGCGAATAGGGCCGCCGGCTTTCGCGGATGCCGAGCTGCGGACCGGTGGCGGCCAGCCGCGCCCCCTCGAAGCCAGGGTGGCGCCGCAGCACGTCGAGAAAGCGCCACGACTGCTCGCGCGCACGCGTCTCGGCGCGCGCCAGGTCGCTGCCGCTCACGCCATCGGTGTCCAGGTCGACCGTCATCCACCAGATGTCGCCCGACACCGGCAGCCGCATCACCACACCGCCGTCGGCGCGCGGCATCTTGAGTTCGGCGGTGGCGTTGTAGTCGGCGATCAGGCGGGTCATGAGCGCGCGGTCGAACACGACGTCGGGCGGCACGCCGTCGATGCGCACCGGCAACGACGCCGGCTGCAGGTGCGCGCCCGGCCCGCCGGGCTGGCTCATCGGCACACCGGCGAAGGCGCTGAGGCTGGCCTCGCCGCTGGCATCGACGAAGGCCGCGGCCTCGATGTCGTGCAGGCCGCGGTGGTCGGCCACTGTCACCGCTTCAAGCGTGTCGCCACTGCGGTGCGCCGCCACCAATCTGGTATGGAACTGCAGCGCGATGGGCTCGGCCAGCACCAGCCGGTCTAGCGCCACCTTCAGCGCCTCGGTGTCGATCATGATGATCTGGTTGCCGCTCTTGGAACGCACCGGGTCGATGCCGAAACCCATGTCGCGCAGGCGCAGCATCAGCGCCCAGCCGACGCCGCCGATGGTGCGCACCGGCTCCACGCCCTGGCTGCCGCCGGTGAAGAAGCCGCAGTAAGACAACACCAGCGCGTTGGTGGCCGCGCCGCCCAGAAAGCCGTAGCGCTCGACGAGCAGGGTGCGCGCACCGAGCCGCGCCGCGCCGACCGCCGCCGCCACGCCGGCCGCGCCACCACCGGCGACGACCACGTCATAACGTTCCTTCTGGATGCTCATGCCTGGTCCTGCAGAAAACGGCCGATCGCCTCGGCGACCGCCTGCGGTTGTTCTTCCATCATCAGGTGGCCGGTCGCCAGCGTGGCGCCCTGCACCACACCCGTGGCCCAACGCTGCCATATGTCGACCGGCGTTTCGCCCTGGGTGTAGCGCCCGGTCTGCCAGATCACCAGCAGCGGACATGCGACCCGGCGACCGGCGGCCTGGTCGGCTTCGTCCAGCACCAGGTCGTAGCCCGCGGCGGCGCGGTAGTCTTCGATCATCGCCAGCCGCACCCGCGGGTTGCGAAAGCAGCGCCGGTATTCGGCCAGCGCGGCCGGGTCGACGAAGACCTTGCCATAGGTCATGCGGGCGAGTGCGTCGGCCAGGAACAGGTCCGGGTCGGCGGCCAGCAGGGTCTCGGGCAGCGGCGCAGGCTGGGCCAGCATGTACCAGTGGTAGGCGTGCAGGCCGGCGGCCAGGTTCATCCGTTTCCACATTTCCACGGTGGGGATGACGGTGAGCGACACCAGCGCCCGCACGGCGTCCGGGTGGTCCAGCGCCAGCCGGTGCGCCACGCGGCCGCCGCGGTCGTGGCCGGCCACGGCGTAACGTGTGTGGCCCAGCTCGCGCATGACACGGGCCACGTCGCCGGCCATGGCGCGTTTGCTGTAGGTGCTGTGTTCGGCATCCGGCTCGGGCCCGATGCTGTCGCCGTAGCCGCGCAGGTCGATCATCACCACCGAGAAATGAGATGCCAACAGGCGCGCGGCGGGCAGCCAGCCCACATGGGTTTCGGGATAGCCGTGCAGCAGCACGAGGGCCGGCCCCTGGCCCAGGCTGTACGACATGATGGCCAGGTCGTCGGCCCAGGCATGTCTTCGGGTGGTGATTTCCATGGTCAGCTGTCCACCGTGATGTGTTGCGACGTAATGATCTCGCGGTACAGCGCCGTGTCGTCGCGGATGCGCTGGGCCAGCGCTTCGGGCGTCGTGCCTTCGGCGCGCCAGCCCTGCAGGAACAGCTTCTGGCGCAGGTCGTCGGTGCGGATCACCTGCACCACCGCCTGGGTCAGCGCGTCGCGCGTGGCCTTGGGCATGCTGGCCGGCGCCACCACGGCGTTCCAGATCTCGATGTTGAGCGGCGGCACGCCGGCCTCGGGCAGCGCCGGCACATCGGGCGCCAGGATGCTGCGGTTGGCCGAGGTCAGCGCCACCGCGCGGATGCGGCCGGCCTGCACCTGGGTCAGCGCCGTGCCGATGGGCAGCACGGCCATGTGGATGTCGCCGCCGATCATGGCGTTGATCACGGCCGGCGCGCCGTTGAACGGCACATGCACCGGCTGCAGCCCGGCCTTGGCCTTGAGCAGCTCGGTGATCAGGTGCGAGCCCGAACCCACGCCCAGCGAGCCGTAGCTCCAGGCGGTACCGGCGGCGCGCGCCTGGCGAAAGAAGTCGGCCGGCGCGCTGAACGACAGCTTGCTGGAGGCGACGATCAGCAACGGCGAACTGCCGATCACCGAGATCGGCGCCAGTTCCTGCAGCCGGTACGGCAGCTTCGGATAAAGAATCGGCGCGCTGGTGAGCGCGGCATTGCCGACCACGCCGAAGCTGTGTCCGTCGCTGGCCTTGGCCAATGCTTCGGCGCCCAGCACGCCGGCCGCGCCGACACGGTTTTCCACGATCACCGGCTGGCCCAGGATCTTGGCGAGCGGATCGGTGAGCGCACGCGCCATCAGGTCGGGCGAGGTGCCGGCCGGGAAGCCGACGATGATGCGCAGCGGTTTGCTCGGCCAGCCGGGTGTCTGCGCGAACGCGCCCAAGGGCGCCAGGCCGGCGGCGCCGATGAGGCCACCCAGCCAGCGGCGCCTTGAAAGCCGAAGCGTTGAAACCGAAGGATGCATGCTTGTCTCCTGCTGTTGACCTATGCAGATTGCGATCAGCGCCGCACGGGCCGCTCCAGCGCGGCCAGCGAGGCTTCGATGTCGGGCAGCGGCGTGCTGCCGATGATCTCCAGCACCTGCACGCCGGCAAAGCCGATCTCGCGCAGCGTGCGCTGGATGGCCACGAAGTCGACCGTGCCCAGGCCCACCCGGTCGTGGCGCCAACTGGTGCGCGTGCCGTCCGACAAATGCACCTGGCCCAGCCGCGGGGCCAGGCGGCGCAGCGCATCGACCTGGTCTTCGGCCACGAATTCGGCGTTCGACACGTCATAGGCCACCTGCAGCAGCGGGTGCGTGATGCGCGCCAGGAAGCGCTCGATCTTGTCGACGGTGGGGATCGGCGTCTGCGGGTGCGACTCGACGTAGATTTTCTGGTCCAGCCGCTCGGCCACCTTGAGCAGGGCTTCCAGGCTGGCGGCGAGCCAGTCTTCGCTCTGCTGCTGCGGCGGCGCGAACAGGCCCGACACACGGCCCGGCACGGCCACCACGGCCTGCGCCCCCAGGTCGGCGCCGAGCTGCATGGCGCGGGTGAACAGGTCGACCGCATAGGCGCGGGCTTCGGGCACGCAACTGGCCAGGTTGTGGTCGAGCGCGGGCAGGTTCAGCGACTCGATGCGGATACCCTCCTCGCGCAAGCTGGATGCGAGTGTGCGGCGGGCGACGGTATCGAGCTCGTCGTGCCACAGGTGGCCGGGCACCATCAGCGCATCGAAATCATTGAGGCCGAGGGCGCGCATCTTGCGCATGGCCGACAGCGCCGTCTCGCTCCACATGAAGGAGAAGCTGCTGCCGCCGAAGCCGGTGTCCTGGGTGGTCATGGATTCGTATCCCTGCAATCAGATGGTTGAACTGGGCAAAGGCGCCGCGACGAAAGCAGCCGGGTCGACCGCAGGCATCAGGCCAAGGATGCCGCCCAGAAAGGCCATCGAGGCACGCGCCATTTCCACGCCGGCCTGGGTGCGGCAGCCGCGGGCCTGCGCCAGTTCGAGCAGCGGCGTGACGGCCGGCGCGGTGATCACGTCGGCCACCAGGGTCTCGGCACGCAGCGTGTCGAGCAAGGCCGCGGGCAGCGGCAGCGGATCGCCGGCACGCATGCCGACGGGCGTCGCCTGCGCCAGGAAGTCGACACCGGCCAGGTCGGTGCACACATACGCCAAGGACACGGCGGGAAACCAGGCCTGCAGCTTCGCACCGAAGGCCCGCGTGCGCTCGGCGTTGCGGCCGAGCAGGCACAGCCGTGCCACGCCGATCTCGCACAGCGCATAGGCGATGGCGCTGCCCGCGCCGCCGATGCCCACCACCACGGCGGACCGTCCGCGCGGATGAAAACCATGGGCGCGCGCGGCGGCGAGGAAGCTGAAGCCGTCGACATGGTCGCCGTGCAGCGTGCCGTCGTTGGCGCGGCGCACCACGTTCACGGCGCCGAGCGCGCGGGCCCGGTCCGACAACACGTCGAGGTGCGCGACAGCCGCCTGTTTGTGGGGAATGGTGAGCACGCTGCCGATCAGGTTGCGTCCATGGCGCATCAGCCTGAAGAATGCAGCCAGGCCTTCGGGCGGCACGTCGACGGGCACCATCGCCACGTCGGCGCCCTGCTGCTGCAGATGGCGGTTCAGCAGGCCCGGCAGCTTGACCTGCACCACCGGGTGGCCGACGATGGTCGCGATGCGCGTCGTGCCCTGCACCAGGTGCATATCGGGTGGCGTCTGGCCGTTCATGGCAGCGGTGAGGCGACCAGCGCCGCCGGGTCCACGGTCGGCATCACGCCGAGATAGCTGCCGAGGAATTCCATCGACGCACGCGACATCTCCAGGCCGGTCTGCACCTCGCAGCCACGCGCCTGCGCAAAGGCCAGCAGCGGCGTGATGGCCGGCACGGTGATGGCGTCGCCCACCAGGGTCTCGGCCGTGAGCGTGTCCAGCAGAGCCTGCGGCAGCGGCAGCGGATCACCCGCGCGCATGCCCATCGGCGTGGCCTGGGCGATCAGGTCCAGGCCGGCGAGTGTGGCGCAGCCGAAGTCGATCTGCACAGTGGGAAACCGGGCCCGCAGCTTGGCGCCCAGGTCTTGCACCCGCGCGGTGTCGAGGTCGACGAGCACCAGCCGGGCAATGCCGGTTTCGCACAAGGCGCAGGCGATGGCGCCGCCGGCACCGCCCACGCCGACCACCAGCGCCGCACGGCCGCGCGGATGGAAGCCGTGGGCACGGGCCGCGTTCAGAAAACCGAAGCCGTCGAGGTGGTCGCCATGCAGTTGGCCATCGGCATCACGGCGCACCACGTTCACGGCACCGATGGTGCGGGCGCGGTCGGTGATGTGGTCGGCACCGGCGGCCATGGCCTGCTTGTGCGGCACGGTGACGATGCTGCCCAGCAGGTTGCGGCCCTGCTTCAGCAGGGCGATGAAATCGGGAATGCCGGCCGGCGGCACATCGAACGGTACCAGCGCCAGGTCGAGCCCCTGTTCGGCGAAGTAGCGGTTCATCGTGCCCGGCATCTTGACCTGGGCCACGGGTGAGCCGACGATGGCGACGAGGCGGGTGGTGCCTTCGATCATGGTGTGGTGCTGTCCTTGGGTGAATCGAGATGGATCTTCTGCAGGCACAGCTCGGCATCGAACTCGGTGAGCTCGAGCTGGAAGCCCAGCGGCCGGCGCGCGTAGATGGGCGCCAGCTGCGCCACGGCCGCATCGAACAGCGCCTGCGTGACCCGTTTGCGTACGGCCACGTCGCGGCCCGGCGCAATGCGCACGACCACCTTGATGAAGCCGTTTCTCGCCTCGCCGCCGGCCACGCGGTAGTCGGCATGCGGCTGGGCCAGGGTGCGGATGCCCCACAACGGAAAGATGCCGGTGGCGATCGCCGCCTGGTGCAGCGTGTTCACCAGCTGGCTCTCGGTGATCTCGGCTTCCAGGTTGGCGGTGTAGTCGATGGTGATGTGGGGCATGGGTCTTCGGTTGGTGACAGCGCGGGTGGTGTCAGAACGGCGCAGACGGCGGCAGCTCGGCCAGCACCTGCTGCTTGCCGCCCTTGACCTCGACCAGGTAGCTCACGCGGTCGGGGTCGCCGGCGGTGTTGAACTTCACGTCCATCAGCAGACCGGGGTAGTCCTTCACGTACAGCGGCATGTTCTTGATCCTGGCCGCGAATTCCTTGCGGTCGATCTTGCCGATCTTCTCGCTCACGGCCTTGATGATGTAGGGCACGGTGTAGCCCTGGATGCCGTTGTGGTCGCTGCGCACCTTGTAGGCATCGAAGTACTTCTTGTCGAAGGCGCGCATCGCGTCGGTGGGCGCGTCGGCCGTGAGCGGCACCACGCCAAGCGCGCCGTTGGCGGCCTCGCCGGCGAGCTCGATGGTCTTCTGGCTCACCAGCGTGGTGTCGCCCATCACCGGCTTGGCGTAGCCCTGCTTGCGCAGTTCGCGCAGCAGCCGGGCCGACTCTTCCTCGTTGGTGTAGGCGAACAACACATCGCCGCTGGCCTGCTTGACCTTGACCACCGCACTGGAGAAATCGACCTGCGCCTGGTCGGTGGACACGTCGGCACCGATCTTCATGCCCAGCGCCAGCGCGGCCTTGATGAATTCATCGCGCCCGCCTTTGCCGAAGTCGCTGTTGATGTAGATGATGTCCACCGTCTGCGCCTTCAGCGTCTCCTTCATGTAGCGCGCCACCTTGGGCATGGCCGTGGCCTGCGTGGCATTGGTGCGGATCACGTAGGGGTTGCCCTGGCTGGTGATCGACGCGGCGGCGGCACCGGTGAAGTTGGGGATTTCGGCGCGGCGGGTTTCGTTGGCGCTGACCACCATCGCCCCCGAGAACGTGGGCCCGATGGCGGCGAACACATCCATGTCAACGGCCTTTGACGCCATGGCCTTGGCCACGCCGGGGTTGCTCTGCGTGTCCAGCATTTCGGTCTCGAACTTGCGCCCGAGCACACCGCCGGCAGCGTTGATTTCTTTCACCGCCAGCTCCACGCCATTGCGGTAGTTGGTGCCGGCCGAGGCAATGGGGCCGGTCAGCTCCAGCAGGTTGGCCAGCTTGATGGTCTGCGCCTGCGCGGGGATCTGCAGCGCCAGTGCGCACAAGCCGGCCAGGCCGGCGATCAGGGACAGGTTCTTGCTCATTTGTCTCTCTCCTTTTGAGGTGGTTGAACTGACGTGGAAAAACTGGGAAGGGGCGGTGGCGCGGTGACCTGGTCCACCGATGCGAAGCCGGGCTGCCGCAGCGGCGCCATGCCTTCAGGCTACAGCGCGCCCCCAGCGAGCCAGCGCGCGCCCTTGGCATACAGCGCCTCGACTTCCGGCCCCTTCAGCGCCGGCATGTCCTTCTTGATCTTGTAGCCGATCTGGCTCTGAAGATAGGCCAGGTGGCGGTAACCCTCGGGGTACTGGGCCAGCGTGTCGGGGTCGAGCTCGAGCCGAGCGCTGGGCGACACCGGGTCCATGCGGTCCTTCTCGTAGATCGGCTGGCGCAGCACCATGCCCCAGCGGCCGTCGCGCTTCTCCAGAAAATCATAGAAGCGGCCGGTGCAGACCACGTCGACCCACACGTCATGCACCAGCGCGCGCTGCGAAATGGTCATCTTGGTCTGCGCGATGGCCCGGTTGCCGGCCACGTCCACCGAGGTGCCGCCGAGAAAGTGCAGGATGCTCACGCCCTTGTCCCAGCCTTCGCGGGTGACTCGGATGAACTCGTCGGCCACACCCTGGAACCAGGTGGCCATCATTACGCCGTCGTCATGCCACACGGTGCGAAAACGCTTCCAGTCGCCGGCATCGCGCCACACCACCCAGTCCTGGATCAGCTGGCGGATGGTGCGGACGTCGTGTTCGTTGTTCAGTTCTATCTCTGCGGTCATGAAAGAGGCTCCGGTTTCAGTGGTTCAGGTTGGCAAAAAATGTGCGCGTGGCGTCGCCAACGATGCGCGCCTGTTCATCGAACGGCAGGCCCGCCAGGCGCAGCGTGGGCGCCTCAACGCTCACCGGGATGTTGGGCGGCAGGGCGCGCAGCAGGCTGGCCAGGGGCAGCTCGCCTTCGCCCGGCAACAGCCGCGCGGTGCGGGCTTCGACACGCCGGTCGTCCACGCTCACGGGGCCTGCGAGCGGGCCGTCGCAGAGCTGCATGTAGGGCAGCAGCAGCGGGTCGATGCCGGCCAGCTGTTCGCTCTTGGCGCCCGATCGGAAGAACTGCAGCGCGTCGATCAGCAGGCGTGCGTTCGGCTGCTCGCTGCGCTGCACCAGCCAGTGCGCCTGCTCCAGCGTGCCGATGGTGCAGTAGGTGATGAACTCCAGCGCCACGTTCATCTGCAGGCGTGCCGCGGCCTGGCAGAGCCGGCAGAAGTTGTCGAGCAGGCGGCCGAGGTCGGCATCGAAACCGACGGCCAGCACCTGGCGCGCGCCGAGGCGCTGGCCCACTTCCAGCGCGGGCACGAGGGCGGCCACATCGGTCTCGGGCCGCAGCCAGATGGCCTCGATGTCAAGCAGGCGCACGTTGCGGCTGCGCAGGCGCTGGTCGATATCGCGCACCAGGGCCGGGTTGCCCACCACGTCGACGATGCTGTCGCCCGGCGCCGGCGTCACGATGCGGATGCCGCAGTAGCCGAAGCCGCCTTCGGCTGCCGCGTCGATCAACGACAACGGATCGGCACGCAACATGGTGAGATGGTGCAACGAGAGTTCGGGCAGGCTGGACGAAGAAGTGTTCATGCGATGGACCGCTTCGGAGCGGCGGCCAGTTTCAGGTTCGACAACAAGAGTCTTGCAACAGTTGTTCTTGTATATGAACTTTAAAGACCGCGCCGCCAGCGCCGTCTAGGGTTTCCCCTGATTTTTGATGTCGCCTCTGAAGAAGAGTTTTCCACTGTGTCGCGCATGTGGCTCGGGCAAAGATCGTTCGCCAGCTATAAACTTGGCTTGTTCACATCCGTGAACCAACAGCTTGCCCGTATTTGCGCCATGCCCCACCAGAAAATAGCGGAGTCCTCGCCAGGCGCGGTCAAATCGGCCGACCGTGTGCTCGACCTGTTCGAGCTGCTGGCGCGGCGCAGCCAGGACATATCCCACACCGACATGGCCGAGGCGCTGGGCATCCCCAAGAGCAGCCTGAGCCAGTTGCTGAAAAACCTGACCACGCGCGGCTACCTCGACTACTCGGCCGCAACGCGGGGCTACCGGCTCGGCGAAGCGCTGGCGCGCCTGGCGGGCCACGCGCTGCAGGGGCGCAGCATCCTGGCCATCGTCGAGCCGGTGCTGGCCGACGTGACCGCGGCCACGCGCGAGTCGAGCGCGTTCAACCAGTTGAAGGGCCAGCAGTCGGAGGTGATGGCGTCGGTCAGCAGCTCGCAGCGGCTCGTGTCGCACATGAGAAAGGGCGACCTGGCGCCGCTGTATGCCACCTCGGGCGGCAAGGCGCTGCTGGCCTTCATGCCCGAGGCCGAGCGCGAGGCCTACCTGCGCGGTGTGCGTTTCGAAGCCATCACGCCGGCCACCATCCGCAGCGAACGCGAGCTGCGCCGGCAGATCAGACTGGTGCGCGAAACCGGGGTGGCCACGGTGACGGAAGAGTTCACGCCCGGCATCTCGGGCGTGGCGATGCCGGTGTTGTCCAGCAGCGGCGTGGCGCTGGGCTCGATCAACGTGGCCGTGCCTTCGGTGCGCTTCGATGCCGCGGCGCATGAACGCATCCTGCAGGCGCTGAACGAGGCGCTGGTGAAGGTGCAGCGCCACCTGGCGGCACAGGCCGGCAGGTGAACATTCAGGGCACGGCGTAGTCGACCTGGTGGCGGCTGGTGCGCATGTCGCCCAGCGCCTGCTTCACCCGCAGGTGCTCGGGGTGGACGGCATAGGCGTCGAGCGCGGCTTGCGAGGCGAATTCGGAATACAGCAACACGTCGCAGGCATAGTCGATGCGGCTGCTGTCCACGCCGATCTCCAGGTGCAGCAGGCCGTCGATGCGGCCGCGCAGCGACTCGAACTCGCGCCGCAGCCGCGCGATGTTGTCGCTGCGCTCCGCGGCCGTGTCGCCGCGCAGGTTCCACATGACGATGTGCTTGATCACAGGCTTGGCCTGGTCAGCGGGCCGGGTTCAGCACGAAGTCGTAGACCAGCGCGTGGCTGCCGTCGGGCAGCGGCGTCCAGTCGGCGACCAGCGACTGGCGCACGCCGAACACCGCGTCCGAATCGAGGTACTGGTCGCCATCGCGGAACACGTGGGTGATCAGCGTCTCGTAGCCCGGCGCGTCGATCTTGAAATGCAGATGCGCCGGCCGCCACGGGTGGCGTCGCGTGGCCTGCAGCAGCTCGCCCACCGGCCCATCGGTGGGGATCGGATAGGCCTCGGCGACGATGGTGCGGAAGTGAAACGAGCCGTCGGGCGCGGCGGTGAGTTCGCCACGGCCCTGGCTGCCCTGCAGCCCAGGCCGCTGCACGTCGTACCGGCCTTCGTCGTCGGCCTGCCAGACATTGATGGTGGCGCCGGCCACCGGCTCGCCACCGATGCCGCGCACCGTGCCGCGCACCACGCAGGGCTCGCCGCTGGCGCCATTGGCCACGTCGTCGCCGAGTTCGTAATGCGGCGCGCCTTCGACGTAGAACGGGCCGAACACCGTGGCTTCGGTGCAGCCCTGCGGCTTGTCGTTGTTCATGGCCACGGTCAGCATCGACAGGCCGAGCACGTCCGACAGCAGGATGAATTCCTGGCGCTTGGCGTCGCACATCTGGCCGGTGCGGGTGAGGTAGTCGATCCCCTGGAACCACTCGCCTTCGGTCAGCTTCACCTCGCGGGCAAACGCGTGCAGGTGCTGGACCAGGCTGGTGACGATCTCCTTCAGCCGCGGATCGGGCGTGTCGGCAAACCGCGCGATGACGGCCTGGGTGATGTTGTCCTGGTTGAGGTTGCGCACGCGTGTTCTCCTGCTTTTTTTAAGGCTTCTTTGGCGTTCGACTGTAGGAGACATCGGGCGGCGGCGGAAGGCCGGGCCGACAAATGACTTTTCCGCGCAGCGGAAGACTGCGCCCGCGCCGGGCCGCACAATGCGGTTGAAGCGCATGAAGCAACCCACCAGGAGACACCCGTTTGGACCGTTGGACCGAGATCGAGTTGTTCGTGCAGGTCGCCGAGACCGGCAGCCTGAGCCGCGCCGCAGAAGCGCTGGACCTGTCGAACGCGGCCGCCAGCCGGCACCTGGCCGCGCTCGAGCAGCGGCTGGGCGCGCGCCTGGTGGAGCGCAACACGCGCCGGCTCTACCTCACCGACACCGGCCAGGAATTCTTTGCCCGCGCCAAGCACATCCTGGCCGAACTGAAAGACGCCGAAGCCACCGTCAACGCCACCGCGCTGGCGCCCACCGGCACGCTGCGCATCACGGCCTCGCTGTCGTTCGCCATGCACCACATCGCGCCGCTGCTGCGCGAATACACCGGCCGCTACCCGCAGGTGACGGTGCAGGTGGAAACCGCCAACCGCTATTTCGACCTGATCGAGAACAACATCGACGTCGCCATCCGCACCCGCGAAGTCGAGCCCGACTCGAACATCACCATCCGCCGACTTGGCGAAACCCGCCGCATCCTCGCCGCCGCGCCGCGTTACCTGGCGCAACACGGCCGACCGCAAAAGCCGGAGGATCTGCAGCACCACAAGATGCTGATCTACAGCTACGCCAACAACCCGAACGAGCTGCGCTTCACGCAGGGCGGCGAGGTGACGACCGTGCAGGTCAAGGGCCTGCTCGAATCGAACGACGGCCAGGTGCTGCGGGCTGCGGCGCTCGACGGCCTGGGCGTTCTGGTGCAGCCGACCTACATCCTGTTCGACGACATCGTGGCGGGGCGGCTGGTGCCGGTGCTCGACGCGTGGGACCTGCCGCGGTTGACGATCAATCAGGCGTATCCGACGCGGCGGCATCTGTCGGCGAAGGTGCGGACGTTTATTGATTTCATCGCGGAGTATTTCGAGCGGATGGATTTTGAGAGGAAGTGGACGAGTCGGTGGTGACGGGCTTGGTTGGTGTATCGCCGTGTTGGATGGTGTGTGGCTGCGGGGGGCGTCCTTGTTGAGGCTGTTGAAGGGTCTGGTTCGGCTTTTTTTAAGTCTGGTGGATTTGTCAACGTGTGTTGACGCCGCTGGCCGGGAGTCGCCCGGCGGCGAGTCACCTTCTTTTGCTTCGCCAAAAGAAG
>JAQGMQ010000791.1 GCA_028292305.1 Rhodoferax sp. | reverse complement strand
CTTCTTTTTTACCACAGGCGGCCAGGGCAGCGGCGGCAACCAGAGCTGCCAGTACAAGCGACTTATTCATTACAAAAATCCTTTTATAGAGGGAAAACAATTTCCGGAAACTGTCACCGCAACCTGGTTGTGATGACCGAGCGAAAGCACTCGAGCTCTTTCATCTCAGCCCAAAATTATAACCCTTCCCTCTGACAATCGCGGTTAACCCTTGGCTGGCTTTGCATAACTTGACACTAGCCGCCGCTCGGCAGCCACATGTCGCACGCCCTTCCTCAACCCGCTTCGCAGCCGATGTAAACGGTTGGCGACTTCAGAGCCCGAGCACGGTCGACGGGAACGACGGACTGCTCTTGCGCAGCCACTCATTCACCGTTTCCTGCAGGTCGACGCGGCGGCGCGGTTCGTCGCCGCTGATGCCGGTGCAATGCTCCAGCTCGAGCCGCCGCATGACCCAGCCCGGCCCGATGATGCAGCTCGGCACCAGCGCCGGATCGGCCCGGCCCACCGCGCGGCAGTCGATCAGATGCGACCAGGTGCGGCGCCAGTTGACGAAGCGCGCATGGCGGCGCGTGAGTTCGTCGTAACGCGAGGCCAGCATCAGCCATTTGCGGCCCGGCTGGGCCCAGGCCTGCAACGCGTCGACCACCACCCGCTCGCCGAGCGGCCAGTCTTCGAAGGTCGGGTCGCACACCGTGATCTCGCGCCAGCCCTCCTCCGCGGCGCGCAGCAGCGCGTCGCGCACGAGTTGCTGGAAGGCGGCACGGCCTTCGAAGCGGCCGTTCGGCAACGCGACGCGCGCGTTGGTCTGGCCCGTGTCCTGCGATCCGTTGTCGTCGGCATCCATGCGCGCTCCTTTCAGTGACTCAACCGGCGGCGCGGGCCCATCCCGACGCGCACCACGATGCCAGCAGCGACCGGGCGTCGGCACTGGCCCGCGCCATGTCGGTGGCCGTCAGGTGGCGCTGGTCGGCCAGGCGCCGCATCAACACCGCGTCGCGGCCGCCGGCACGGTAACTCTCGCCGTTGATGAACACATGCTGCGGGTCATACATCATGCGGGTGCGGCGGTCGAGGGTCAAACCGCCCAAGAGTACGGGGGCCTCTTCGTCATCCACCGCATCGGCTTCCGCGTCGGCATCGAACCAGATGTTGGCCTTGGGCTCGGTCAGCACTTCGCCCAGCGCGCAGGCCAGGGCCAGCCGGTCACCAAGCAATGACTCCAGCGCGCCGCGGGCGAAGTCTTCCAGCGCCGCGGGTATGGCGGCCGGCGTGGCGACGGCGGGTTGGCCCGGGTCTTTGTACAAGGCCTGGCCCAGCGCCTCGTCGGCCTCATCGGCCATGCGCTGCAGCAACTCGCGTGCGAAGTCGCCGCGCTTGGGCGCCCGGAAGCCGATGGAATAAGTCATGCATTCGCCCTCGGCCACGCCGTCATGGGCGTAGCGCGGCGGCAGGTAGAGCATGTCGCCGGGCTCCAGCACGAACTCTTCTTCGGGTTCGAACTGCGCCAGGATCTTGAGCGGGGCGCCTTCGACCAGGCTCAGGTCCTTCTGCCGGCCGATGCGCCAGCGCCGCCGGCCGTGGGCCTGCAGCAGGAACACGTCGTAGCTGTCGAAGTGCGGGCCGACCCCGCCGCCGTCGCTGGCATAGCTGACCATCAGGTCGTCGAGCCGCGCATCGGGCGCGAAGCGAAACTGCGCCAGCAAGTCGTGCACGCTGTCGACGTGCTGGTCGACGCCCTGCACCAGCAAGGTCCAACCCGGCTGTTTGACGGGTGGCAAGGCGCGCCGCGGGAACGGCCCGGAACGCAGCTTCCAGCCGGTGCCGGCCTGCGCGATCAACCGCGACTCCACGGCCTCGTCGCCGGCCAGATCGAACAATGCCGCGCGGTCCAGCAGCGGCTGCATGCCGGGCACGGCCTGGCGGATCAGCAGCGGCTTCTTCTGCCAATGCCGCTTCATGAATAACGCGGGGCTCAGGCCGCCGAGCAGCGGCAGGCCTTGTGTGATGTCGATCAAGTGGGTACCTTCCAACTGAAAATCAATGGCGCCGGCCGGGCCGGTGGCCGGCGGCGGAACGGGCGATCATAGGTCGGCCCGCCAGACCGGGGCGCGCTGCCTACAATCGGCCCATTCGATCAACGTGCCGCGGACGCGGCCCTCCTGCCTTATGGAAATCACCCCCCACTGCGTCGTGGCGCTGACCTGGACCCTCAAAGACACCCTCGGCGAGGATCTGGACGTGCTCAACGACCCGGTCGAATTCGTGGTCGGCGGCGACGACCTGCTGAAAAAGGTCGAAGACGCGCTGCAGGGCCATGTGCCCGGCGACAAGCTCGACCTCCACCTGGAGCCGGAAGACGCGTTCGGCGACTTCAACGACCAGCTGATCTTTCTGGAGCCGCGGGCGCTGTTCCCGGCCGTGCTCGAAGAAGGCATGAGCTTCGACGGCCGCGCCCTGCCCGAGGGCACGAACCCGAACATGCCCAAAGACCGGCTCTACACGGTGACGGACATCTATCCCGAACACGTGGTGCTGGACGGCAACCACCCGCTGTCGGGCATCGCGCTCAGGCTGCATTTGACAGTCAACAGCGTGCGCGAAGCCACCGAGGAAGAGGTCGGCAGCGGCACGGCCGGCACGGGATTCTTCAAGGTGCAGACCACCGCGCCAGGCAGCGGCACGCTGCACTAGACGACGGGCATCTTTCTACCGGGCGAAATCTTCACGCCCTGGCGGCAACCAGCTAGCCCTTGCCGGTCGACCCGTAGCCGCCCTCGCCGCGCACTGAGGCGGCAAATTCGTTCACCACATTGAACTCGGCCTGCACCACCGGCACGATGACGAGCTGGGCCAGCCGCTCCATCGGCGCGATGGTGAACGCGGTGCCGCTGCGGTTCCAGGCGCTGACCATCAGCTGGCCCTGGTAGTCGCTGTCGATCAGGCCGACCAGGTTGCCCAGCACGATGCCGTGTTTGTGGCCGAGGCCCGAACGCGGCAGGATCAGCGCGGCGTAGCCCGCGTCCTTCAGGTAGATGGCGATGCCGGTCGGCACCAGCTGCCAGGCGTTGGGTGCGAGCGTCAAAGGCGCGTCCAGGCAGGCGCGCAGGTCGAGGCCGGCGCTGCCGGGCGTGGCATAGGCGGGCAACTGGTCCGCCATGCGGGCGTCCATGATCTTCACGTCGATTTTCATTGTCGGATTTTTTCGCCGAATGGCGATGGGGTTCAGGGGTTCAGGGGTTCAGGATTTTTTGTTGGCGGCGTCGACGAGGGCGCGTTCGAGTTTTTGCAGCAGCGCGCCGGCCAGGGTCCGCGACGCCTGTTGCCGCTGCGCGGCCGGGCCTTGCGGTGCCGCCACGTGCGGTTTGTGCTGCGGCGCTGGTGACGGTGTTGGCGGTGGTAGCGCTGCCTGCGCGTGGCCAAGCCGCTGCGCGACGCCCGCACGCAGCCGCTCGGCCAGGGCCGCTGCGGCAGCGGAAGGTTGCACCGCGCCGGGCGTGTGCGGCGCCAGCACCGATTGGTACGCCGGCGAAGCGCGCTCCAGCGCTTCGAGATAACGCACGAAGTCGCCGTTCGGCGGCGTGTCGGCCGTGAGTTTCATGGCGTGGCCGGCAGCTTGTGCAGGCGATCGGCGATCTGGGCCACCAGGGCGCGCGCCAGGCTCTGTTTGCTGGCGCGTGGCAGTTCCCGCGTCGCGTGGGCGTCGACCAGCAACAGTGCGTTGTCGTCCTTGCCGAAGGTCGCCGGGCCGATGTTGCCCACCAGCAGCGGCACATTCTT
>JAQGMQ010000736.1 GCA_028292305.1 Rhodoferax sp. | reverse complement strand
CAGCCGGTCGGCGATCCAGATCAGGGCCGCGATGAAGACGAACAAACAAGTGGAGACGGCGGCGATCACCGGAGAGATCTGCAGCGTCACTTCGTCCCAGAACTGCTTGGGCAGGGTGGCGCTGAGGCCGCCGGAGGCGAAGAGCGAGATCGTGAGCTCGTCGAACGAGGTGGCGAAGGCGAACAAAAAGGACGACATCAGTCCGGCAGCGAGGATGGGGAAGGTGACGTAGCGCAGCGTCTGCCAGGGCCGCGCGCCGAGGCTTTGCGCCGCCAGGTCCAGCCGGGTGTCGTAGTTGCGCAGCACCGCCATCATCGTCATCACCACATAGGGCACGGCGATCACGGTGTGGCCGAGGATCAGCCCGAGTGTGGTGCCCACCAGGCCCACGCGGGCGAACAGGTAGAACATGCCCACGGCGATGATCATGCGTGGCACGATGATCGGCGACAACACGAAGGCCAGCATCAGCGACTTGCCGCGCATCTGCGTACGCGCCAGCAGGAAGGCGGCGGGCGTGCCGATCAGCATCGCCAGCACGCCCGAGCCGATGCCCACGACCAGCGAGCGCGTCAGCGCCTGCATCCACAGCGGCGAATGGAACATCTGCTCGTACCACTGGAACGAAAACCCCTTCGGCGGCCAGTTCAGGCTGGCATTGCCGGCGAACGAAAGCGGGATCATCAGCACCGTGGGAATGCTCAGGAACGCCAGCAGCAGCAACACCACGGCGTACATGCCGCGAGACTGGCCGGGCTCGCTGGCGCGGCGGCGCTTGCGGCGCGGAACCAGCGCGGCGAGCCGGTCGGTCACGTTGGCCAGCACGGTGAGCACGGCGTCGCCGGCGGCATGGGACCAGCCCGAGGCCGCCACCGGCTTGGCGCGGTCGCTGGCGCTGCCGGTCATGGTCGACAGGCCGAGCAGCTTGTCGTACAGCGCGAACACGGCCAGCACCACGATCAGCAGGAACACCGAGATGGCGCCGGCAAAGCCCCAGTTCAGCGTCTGCTGCACCTGGTCGATGATGATCTGCGTGATCATCGTCTCGCGCCGTCCGCCCAGCAGCGCGGGGAAGATGAAGAAGCCGATGGCGGTGACGAAGACCATGATCGCCGCCGCCGCCACGCCCGGCAGCGACAGCGGAAAGTACACCCGCCAGAACGCCGCGCCCGGCCGCGCGCCCAGCGTGAGCGCGGCCCGCGGCAGGTTGCGGTCGATGTTCTCCATCACCGAGAGCATCGTCAGAATGGCCAGCGGCATCAGCGCATGCACCATGCCGACCATGGTGCTGCCGAAGCTGTAGAGCAGGTTCATCGGCGCGTCGACGATGCCCAGCGCCAGCAGCAGCTGGTTGACCACACCGTTGCGGCCCAGCAGCACGATCCAGGCAAAGGCCCGCACCAGGAAGCTGCTCCAGAACGACAGCAGCACCCAGAACAGCAGCGAACTTTTCTTCTGCTGCGGCAGCGACGAAATCAGGTAGGCCACCGGGTAGCCGGCCAGCACCGCGAACAGCGTGGTCCACAGCGAGATCTTCAGCGTGATCAGAAGCACGTTGACATACACGGACGACGCGAACAGCTGGCGGTAGGAGGCGAAGCTCAGCGAGCCGTCCTTGTAGAAACTCAGCAGCAACAGCTGGGCCACGGGATACACCAGCAGCGCCACCAGCAGCAACAGCAAGGGCGCGCCCAACAGCAGATTGCGCCGCGTGGTGCGGCGCGTGTTGATTTGCGACGGGGAAAGAATGGCGGCGGCCATGGCTTACTCCGAGATGGCCACGGCGTCGGCGGCCTGCCAGTGCAGCGACAAGGTTTCGCCGATGCGGAAATCAGGCGTCTGCTGCGATGTCGGGAAGGCCACGGTGATGGGCTCTTCGCCGGCAAACGCCGCCGTGAGGTAGAGCTTGGTCAGGCTGCCGGTGATCATCACATCCAGCACCTGGGCCGTCAGGCACGGCTCGGTGGTGGCAGGCATGCCGCGCTGTACCGAAAGATTCTGCGGGCGCACCAGCACCCGCACCTGCTGGCCCACGCTGAAGCGCACACCATGCCGGGCCGCGCCGACGGTGACCCGGCCGCCATCGAGCAGCAGCGTCACGCCATCGGCCGCGACCGAAGCCACACTGGCCGCAAACAGGTTCGATTCACCCAGGAAGTCGGCCACGAACAGCGTTCGCGGGCGGAAGTACAGCTCGGCCGGCGAGCCCAGTTGTTCGATGCGGCCGCCGTTCATCAGGCAGATGCGGTCGGACATGGTCATCGCCTCTTCCTGGTCGTGCGTCACGTAGACGATGGTCGTGCCCAGCTCGCGGTGGATGCGCTTGATCTCCAGCTGCATGTGGTCACGCAGCTTCTTGTCGAGCGCGCCCAGCGGCTCGTCCATCAGGATGATCGAAGGCCGGTACACCATGCAACGCGCCAGCGCGATGCGTTGCTGCTGGCCACCCGAAAGCTCCTTCGGAAACCGCTTGGCCACCTGCGGCAGGCGCACCATGTCGAGCGCCTCCATGGCCTGCCGGTTGGCCTTGGCCGCGTCCACGTGGCGCATCTTCAGCGGGAAGGCGATGTTCTCTTCCACCGTCATGTGCGGGAACAGCGCGTAGTTCTGGAACACCATGCCGATGTCGCGTTCGTAGGGTGCGCCATAGGTCACGTCCACGCCGTTGATCAGCATCGTGCCTTCGTCCGGTTGCGACAGGCCGGCGATCAGGCTCAGCAGCGTGGTCTTGCCCGAACCCGACGGGCCAAGCAAGGTCAGGAACTCGCCGTTGGCGACCTCCAGGTCGGTCGGCGCGAGCGCGGTGAAGTCGCCGTAGCGTTTGCACAGGCCGGAGATTTTGAGGTTCGACGAAGCCATGGTTACCAGTCAGAAACGGTCAGTGAGACGGGGGCGGTCATGCCCCCGCGCGGTGCGCAACCGGGGTCAGGCAAGGACCCAGCCGTTGAAGCGTTCGATCACCGCGGCCTGGTTGTCGAGCCAGTAGCGCGCATTGATCTGCAGGCCGTTCTTGATGTTCTCGGGGCTGGTCGGGCTGTTCTTGGCGACCTCGGGCTTGACGTAGTTGAAGGCGCTCGGCTGCGTGAAGCCGGCCGGGTAGAACTCGGCCTGCACCGCCTGGCGTTTCGGGTCGGAGGCGAACTTGATGAACTCGCGGCAGGCGTCGGCGTTGGGCGAGCCGGCCAGGATCGACCAGCTGTCCACGCCCCACAGGTTCTGGTTCCAGACGATGGACACGTCGGCGCCCTTGCCCATGGCCTGCTGCGGGCGCGAGACCCAGGTGGCCACCATGTCCACCTCGCCGGACATCAGCATCTGCTCGACCTGCGCGCCGGAATTCCACCACACGTCGACATGCGGCTTGATCTTGTTGAGGCTGGCAAAGGCCCGGTCCAGGTTGGCCGGGTAGACCTGGCCGGTGGGCAGGCCGTCGGCCATCAGCGCCTCCTCGATGGTGTCGAACGGGTGCTTGCGCACCGAGCGGCGGCCGGGGAAGTCCTTGACGTTCCAGAAGTCGGCCCAGGAGTTGGGCGCCTTGCGGCCCTTGAAGGCCTCGTTGCGGTAGGCCAGCACGGTGGTGTAGACGTTGGTGCCCACGCCGTAGGGCGACATGTATTGCGGCAGGATGGTCGACACGTTCGGGTCGGATTCGAGGCCGTGTTTTTCCAGGTAGACCTTGCTGCCGCTGGTGAGGATCAGGATCGCCGGCTGGCTGATCTTGGCCATGTCCCAGGTGTAGTTGCCGGTCTCGACCATGCCCTTGATCTGGGCCACCGGTTCGGCGTTGGCCTGCACCGCCACCACCTCGATGCCGGTCTTCTGCGTGAACGGCTTGTAGAAGGCGGCCGCGTAGGCCTGGCTGTAGATGCCGCCGTCGTCACGCACCACGATGCGTTTGCCGGCCGCGCGCGCGGGCGTCCAGATGACAGGTGCGGCCAGGGCGGCCATGCCGGTG
>JAQGMQ010000719.1 GCA_028292305.1 Rhodoferax sp. | reverse complement strand
CGGCGGGCTGGGCTTTATTCTTTTGGCCGGCGCACCCGGTCGTTGCGGCCATGGGCGCGATGGCGATCCTGCTGGGTTACGCCTGGGTGCTGGCGCTGGAACTTGTGCTGCTGGCCGTTTTTGCTGGCGCCGACCATGCCCCGCGGCCTGGCTGGGGCGCACTGCTGCGCGCCTGGTGGGGTGAGGTGCTGGCCTTTCCGCGGGTGTTCTTCTGGCGGCAGGCCTTCCGCGCCGATGCCGTGTCGGATTTCCTGCCAGCGCGCGCCCCGGGCACAGCCGCGGTGCGGGGCGTGGTCTTCGTGCACGGGCTGTTCTGCAACCGGGGCTTCTGGACGCCGTGGATGCGCCAGTTGCTGGCGCGGGGGCGGCCGTTCATGGCGGTCAACCTGTCGCCGCCCTGGGGCGACATCGACGCACAGGCCCAGGGCATCGAAGTGGCCGTGCAGCGCATCACCGACGCCACCGGCCTGGCGCCGGTGCTGGTGTGCCACAGCATGGGCGGGCTGGTGGTGCGCAGCTGGCTGCGTGGCGCGCTCGCCGGGGACCGTATCCATCGGGTGGTGACCATCGCCACGCCGCATGCCGGTACCTGGATGGCGCGCCTGAGCGGCAGCGTGCACGGCATTCAGATGCGGCGGGGCAGCGCCTGGCTGGCCAAGTTGCACGGCGATGCCGCGGCAGCGCCGGACTACAGCCGCTTCGTCTGCTGGTATTCGAACACCGACAACATGGTGTTTCCCGCGCCCACCGCCACCTTGCCCGGCGCCGACAACCGCTGCGTGCCCGGCGTGGCGCATGTAGCCCTGGCGTTCGAGCCGCGGGTCATGCGCGAGACATTGGCGCTGGTCTAACTGCACCTGGTGGCAACCGACGCGTGGCCGGCGCGACAACTCAGCGGTCGAGCTTGGGCTCACCGAGCGACGCGGGCCGCGTATGCAGCGGGGCAGGGCGGGTAACGACGGGCGGCTCCCACGGCTGCTTGGCAACGCCGCGCAAACGAATGCCCACACACACCAGCAACGCGCCGAAGGCCACCGCGAAGCTGGCGATCAGCCACACCACCGCCAGCGCACCCGCGCCCGGCGCCGCGATCATGGCCAAGCCGAACACCAATGACAAGATTCCCGACAGCGCCAGGAACCATTCGCCCCGGATCGATTTGCGCATGCGCAGCGCGGTGACGATCTGGAACAGGCCGGCCAGCACGGCCCAGACCGCGATGAAGGTGAGCAACGTGAAAGCGGTCACCGCGGGCCAGACGAAGGTCGCCAGCCCCACGGCCACGCCCATCACGCCGACCAGGGCCATCGACCACCAGGGCCGGTTGCTTTCGCGGATCTGGTAGGCCGTGACCAGCGCAATCAGGCCATCGACAAGGGCGTAGATGCCCCAGGCCAGCGTCAATATCTCGAGCGTCTGGCCCGGCATGACGAAGGCCAGCAGGCCCAGGGCGATGGCCACGGCACCGCGCAATACAAGCCATTTCCACTGCCGGCCCATCTGGGTCAGAAAATAATCTGTCTGCATACGCGGATCCTGTGTGTCGTGTGGTGTCGCGGGTCGCGGGAAGACAATTCCGGCATTTGCGAATTTGGCATGATTCTGACCGATTGTTTGCAAAATACGTGCCTGCGCGGGTTGTGCAGGGCGCAGGCACGGTGATACACGGGCCGGCAGAAACATCGCCATCGCCCTATTAATCGGCGATTGCGCCAATTTTTGCAAACCTTATTTCGGGAAAACCCTTATATTTCTGCAATGTTTGGTTCAAATATTTCTGTCGATGCCGCCGAGGCGCGCCTGACGGGTGCACGCACAGGCGGTTTGCCGTCACCGCACAAGCCGCGCTCGGCGCCGTTGATGGTGCCCATCCGATCACTCGGCGAGGCCCACCGTGAGCGCATCACGCGGCATCTGCTCGACCTGGCGCCGCACGACCGCTACCTGCGTTTCGGCTACCCCGCCAACGACGAACAGATCCGCCGTTATGCCGACGGCCTGAACTTCGCCACCGACGAGATCTTCGGCATCTACAACCGCAATCTCGAATTGATCGCCATGGCCCACCTGGCTTTTTCGGTGAACCCGGACTGCCGGGCCTGCGCCGAATTCGGCGTCTCGGTTTCCAAGCCGGCGCGCGGCCGCGGCTTTGGCGCGCGCCTGTTCGAGCGCGCGGCGATGCATGCGCGCAACGAAGGGGTGGAGCTGTTGTTCGTTCACGCGCTGAGTGAAAACACGGTGATGCTGCGCATCGCCCGCAATGCCGGCGCCAAGGTCGAAAAAGACGGCTCCGAAGCCGAAGCCTTCTTGCGCCTGCCGGCCGCCACGCTGGACAGCCGCATGACCGAGATCGTCGAAGAGCACCTGGCGCTGACCGACTACCGCCTGAAGGCGCAGGCCAAGCAATTCTGGGACTTCCTGGCCGGCCTGCAGGAAATCCGTGGCGGCATGCGGGCTGGGCGCCACAAGTCGGGCATGTGATGCGATCGCCACGGTCGAGTTCGGGCCGGCGCAAGCCGGCAGCCACCGAATAAAGGCCCGGGCGTTTTCCAATCCGCTATCCTTACGTTTCCTCAACAACCGCACGTCCTGCGCCCAAGGCTGTGTCCGACCCGTATCCCGCGCGTTCCTCCTCCCTGCCCGAGAAGGAAGACAAGCGCAGTTTTCTGCAGAAATTGGCCGAATTCATCCACCCTGGGCCCGATTCCCGGGCCGAGCTGATCGAAACCCTGGCCGAGGCGGAAGACAACCAGATCATCGGGGCCGAATCCCGCGTCATGCTCGAAGGCGTGATCCGCATGGCCGACATGACCGCCGGCGACGTGATGGTCGCCGCCACCCGCATGGACTGCCTGAACATCGACGCCACCGGCGACGAGTTGATGCACCAGGTCATCGACACCGCGCACTCGCGGTTTCCGGTGTTCGAAGGTGAAAAAGAAAACATCATCGGCATCCTGCTGGCCAAGGACCTGCTCAAGCTGCAGCGCGCGCCCGAGCTGAACATCCGCGCGCTGCTGCGCCCGGCGGTGTTCGTGCCCGAATCCAAGGGTCTGAACGACCTGCTGCGCGAGTTCCGCGGCAACCGCAACCACCTGGCCATCGTGATCGACGAGTTCGGCCGCGTGGCCGGGCTGATCACCATCGAAGACGTGCTCGAGCAGATCGTCGGCGAGATCGAAGACGAATTCGACATCGCCGAAGACGAGGGCGACATCTTCGGCCTGGCCGACCGCACCTACCGCGTCAGCGGCGACACCCCGATCGAGCGCGTCAACGAAGCCTTCGGCGTGCACCTGGTCGGTACCGACCCCGAAGACAGCTTCGACACCATCGGCGGCCTGATCGCCCACGAGATGGGCCACGTGCCCAAACGCGGCGAACACCTGGCGCTGGCCGGCCTGAACTTCGTCGTGCTGCACACCAAGGGTGGGGCGGTACGCTGGTTCAAGGTTTCGCCGGTGCAGGACGACGACCCCACCGGTTGAACGGGTAGATGCGTCGCGTGTTCGGAACCACCGGCCGCATCGGGCCGGTGTCGCTTGTGGCGCTCGCCTGCAGCGCGGTGGCCGGCCTGCTGCAGGCCGCGTCGATGGCCAGCCCGCTCGACGGCCAGCCCTTGTGGTGGCTGCAGCTGCTGTCGATGGCGGGCCTGGTCGGCCTGCTCGAAGCCAGCCCATCGCCGAAGCGTGCGGCCCTGGTGGGCTGGGTCTTTGCCACGGCCTGGCTCACCGGCACGTTTTGGTGGCTCTACATCTCCATGCACACCTACGGCGGGCTGGCCGCGCCGCTGACCGTGCTCGCCGTGGTAGGCCTGGCCGCCGTGCTGTCGCTGTATTACGCGGTGGTGAGCGCCATCTTCAAGGCCTTGTCGCCGGCCAACCCGGTGTGGCGGGCCATCGTGTTTGCGTCCTGCTGGCTGCTGGCCGAGCTTGCGCGCGGCGTGTGGTTCACCGGCTTTCCCTGGGGCGCGGCGGGCTACGCGCACCTCGAAGGGCTGGGCGTGTTCGCGCGGTACGTGGGCGTGTATGGCATCGGCTGGATCGCGGCGGTGTCGGCTTGCCTGTTCGTGGCCTGGCTGCGGCGGCCGTTGGGCTTGCCGGCCCTCGCGTGCCTGGCGCTGGTGCTGCTGGCCGTCGGCGCGGCGTACCGTTTCAAACCGGTGGATGGCGCACCCGGCAAGAAGCTCGCCGTGACCCTGCTGCAGGGCAACATTCCGCAGGACGAGAAGTTCGAGGCCGGCACCGGCGTTGAAACGGCCTTGCAGTGGTATGGCCAGCAGTTGAACGCCGCCAGCACGCCGCTGGTGGTCGCGCCTGAGACGGCTTTGCCCTTGCTGCCGCAGCAGATGCCGGTGGGCTACTGGGAGGCGCTGCAGCGGCGCTTCCATACCGGTGGGCAGAGCGCGCTGATCGGCGTGCCGCTGGGCAACCGGCAGGACGGCTACACCAACGCCGTGGTCGGCCTGCAGCCAGGCGCGACGGCGGTGTACGACTACGCCAAGCACCACCTGGTGCCGTTCGGCGACTTCATCCCGCCGCTGTTCAAGTGGTTCACCGAGATGATGAACATACCGCTCGGCGACTTCAACCGCGGGGCCGTGGGCCAGGCGTCGATGGCGGTGGCCGGCCAGCGGCTCGCGCCCAACGTCTGCTACGAGGATCTGTTCGGCGAAGAACTCGGCGCGCGGTTTGCCGACCCGCGCACGGCGCCGACCATTTTCGTCAACGTGAGCAACATCGGCTGGTTCGGCGACTCGGTGGCCATCGACCAGCATCTGAGCATCTCCCGCATGCGCACGCTCGAGTTCGAGCGGCCGATGATCCGCGCCACCAACACCGGCGCCACCGCCATCATCGACCACCGCGGCCGCGTGCTGCACGCGTTGCCGCGGCTCACCCGCGGCACGTTGGTGGCCGAAGTCGAAGGGCGCGGCCTCACGGCGGCCAACGGCTGGGACATCACGCCGTTTGCATGGTGGGTGGCCCGGTTTGGGCTGTGGCCGTTGTGGGCGCTCGGTGGCCTGGGCCTGGGCATCGGTTGGCTCGCGCGCCGCCGTAACCCATGACGGCGCGATAAACATTTAGTAACTCGTTGGCCCATGGGGTTATGCGCATGAGGCATGGCTCTTGCGTACCACATTTCCGGGCCCGTCGCTACCATCGGTCACCCTGGCGACTGTGCGGTTTTTCCGCTTTTGCAGGCTGCCAGGGCGCCCCCAAACCTGTTCCCCATCCACTTTCAATGGAGCTTCCATGCAAGCGCGTTCAACATTCGGAAAACTCGTAGCGGGCGTGGCGTTTGCCACGTTGTCGGCTCTGACCAGCCTGGCCCATGCGCAAGCCGCCAAGCCCAACGTGGTGATCCTCGCCACCGGCGGCACCATCGCCGGTGCCGGCGCCTCGGCCCTCAACAGCGCCACCTATGCCGCCGCCAAGGTCGGGGTAGAAAAGCTGATCGCCGGCCTGCCCGAGCTGTCCACCGTGGCCACCGTGCGCGGTGAGCAGGTGTTCCAGGTGGCGTCGGAAAGCCTGACCAACGACAACCTGGTCACGCTCGCCAAGCGCGTCTCCGCGCTGTCCAAGCAAGCCGACGTCGACGGCATTGTCATCACCCACGGCACCGACACGGTCGAAGAAACCGCGTACTTCCTGACGCTGACGGTGCACACCAACAAGCCGATCGTCATGGTCGCCTCGATGCGTCCGGGCACGGCCTTGTCGGCCGACGGCGCGCTCAACCTGTTCGATGCGGTCAGCGTGGCCGCCAGCAAGGACGCGATGGGCAAGGGCGTATTGCTGACCATGAACGATAGCATCGAAAGCGGTCGCGACGTGAGCAAGAACTTCAACATCAAGCCCAGCGCATTCGTGAGCCAATGGGGCTCGCTCGGCATGGTCGTCGAAGGCCGCAACTATTGGTTCCGTGCGCCGGTCAAGCGCCACACCATGAACTCGGAATTCGACATCGACAACATCACCACGTTGCCGCCGGTCGAGATCGCCATGGGTTATGAAGGCGTGGCCTCCACCGCCATCGACGCGCTCGGCAAGAGCGGCATCAAGGCGCTGATCCACGGCGGCCCGGGCAATGGCTCGGTGGCCGACCGCATTGTGCCGAGCCTGCAAAAAGTGCGCGCCGACGGCATCATCGTGATCCGCTCCTCGCGCGTGCCGGACGGCTTCGTGATCCGCAACGCCGAGCAGCCTGACGACAAGTACGACTGGGTCGTGGCCCACGACCTGCGCCCACAGAAGGCCCGCATCCTGGCCATGGTCGCCATGACCAAGACCAGCGACACCAAGGAACTGCAGCGCATCTTCTGGGAATATTGAACACCCCCGGGTTCAGCGGCCTGGCGGAGCCAGTTCCGCAGCGCCTCTGGAATAAGGCACACGCGCTTTCACGAGCCGAGGGATTTACTCCCTCTCCCGCGCGCGGGAGAGGGTCGGGGTGAGGGTCGTCCAGCCGCGCGCGGGATGAATCGGGCAGAACTGACAGTTCCCTTTTTTCCTGCCGCCGGCCTCCAGCCCGCCAAAACCGCCCCCTGATTCGGAAATGCAAAACGGCTCGTACAACGAGCCGTTTTGCATTTCAGGCGTCCGCCTGTGCCTCTTTCAGCGTAGGCCCATTCACAAGATCACCGCCGATTCCACTGGACTGGCATGGTTCTCGCATGTGAGAATTATCATATGCAAGAATTCAACACCGTCATCTTCGGCGCCGGCATCGCGGGCGCATCCCTGGCCTGGCGCCTCGCGGAGTCGCAAACTGTCGCGCTCGTCGAGCGCGAGACCCAGCCCGGCTACCACGCTACCGGCCGGTCGGCCGCCATGTTCATGGAAAGCTACGGCCCGGCCCAGGTGCGCGCGCTGACGCGGGCCAGCCGCGGCTTCTACACCGAGCCGCCCGCGGGCTTTTGCGACGTGCCCTTGCTGCACCCACGCGGCGCCTTGTACGTGGCCACGCCGGGGCAGGAAGCCGCGATGGACGCCCTGCGTGCCGAGCTGGCCCCGGGCTGCCCTGGCCTGGCCGTGCTCGGCCCAGCCGAGGTGCTCAAGCTGGTGCCTTGTCTGCGGCCCGAACTGGTGCACGGCGCACTGCTCGACCCGGGCGCGCAGGACCTGGACGTGCACGCCATCCACCAAGGCTTCCTGCGCGGCTTTCGCCGGAAGGCCGGTGCCGAACCCGGCGCGGTGCGGACGGCTGCCACGCTGGTCGAGGCCCGCCATGACGGCGCGCGCTGGACGCTGCGTTTTGCCGATGGCCAAACTTTGCTCGCCAACACCCTGGTCAACGCCGCGGGCGCGTGGGCCGATGAATTGGCGGTGTTGTGCGGCGCACGCCCCATCGGCATCGTGCCGCGCCGGCGCAGCGCGTTCACCTTCAAGCCGCCCGAAGGCATCGACGCGTCGCGCTGGCCGGCGGTGGTCGGTGTCGACGAGAGTTATTACTTCAAGCCCGACGCGGGCCAGCTGCTCGGCTCGCCGGCGAATGCCGACGATACCGTGCCGCACGACGTGGTGCCCGAGGAACTCGACATCGCGCTCGGCATCCACCACATCGAAAACGTGTCGACGCTGAGCATCCGCCGACCGACCAGCACCTGGGCCGGCTTGCGTTCTTTCGTGGCCGATGGCGAAATGGTCATCGGTGCGGATGCGGATTGCCCCGGCTTCTTCTGGCTGGCCGGGCAGGGCGGCTACGGCATCCAAAGTGCGGCAGGCGCCAGCGCGCTGGCCGATGCCCTGCTGCGGGGCGTGCCGCTGCCCGAAATCTTGCTGCGCGAGGGTGTCGACCCGGCGGCCCTGTCACCCGGCCGGCTGCGCTGAAGCGGCCACCGATCCAACATTCAACCTGTCCGAGGCTTCCATGCACCCATCGCTCTTCAACCCGCGCCGTCGCCAACTTCTCGCCAGCAGCCTGCTGCTCTGCGCCACCGCATTCGGCAGCGTGCATGCGGCCGATTTCCCCGAGCGGCCGTTGACGCTGGTGGCGCCATTCCCCGCGGGCGGCGCGGCCGACGTGCTGGCCCGGCTGTTGGGCAAGACCTTGCAGGACCAGCTGGGCCAGCCGGTCATCATCGAAAACCGGCCCGGTGCCGGTACCGCCATCGGTGCCGCCTACGTGGCCAACGCCAAGCCCGACGGCTACACCTTGTTGATCAGCTCCAATTCGACCTTCACGCTGAACCCCGCGCTGCAACCCAAGCTGTCCTACGACCCGGCCAAGGGTTTCGATGCGATCGGCATCGTCGGCTCGGTGGCGCTGGCCGTGCTGGTGAATCCGAATGTCAAGGCTGCCAACCTGCAGCAACTGGTGGCCGCGGCCAAGTCAAAGCCTGATGACTTTGTCTACGGCAGCTTCGGCAACGGCACCAGTTCGAACTTTGCCGGCGCCATGTTCAACAACGCCACCGGCCTGAAGATGACGCACATTCCCTACAAGGGCAGCGCGCCGCTGATGACCGACCTGATCGGCGGGCAGATCCCGGTGTCGTTCGACACCGTGGTCGCCGCGTCGCAGCAGCTCAAGAGCGGCAAGGTGCGCGTGCTGGCCGTGGCCACCGCCAAACGCTCGGCCTTGCTGCCCGACGTGCCCACCGTGGCTGAAGCCGGTTTCCCCGGCGTCGACATGAACGCCTGGCTGGCGCTGGTGGCGCCGCGCGGACTGCCGCTCGCGGTGAAGGCGCGGCTCGAGAAGGCCCTGGCCACGCTCATGGCCAGCCCCGACACGCAGGAGAAGATGAAGCTCGCCGGCTTCGAACCAGGCTACAGCGCCGTGGCCGACTGGCCGGGCATGGTCAGCGCCGACATCGTCAAGATGAAGGCCATCGCCGAGCGTGACCAGATCAAAGTAGAGTGACCGCCATGCCCAACGCCGCCACGCCCCCATCCGCGCTGCCCGAACTGTCCGCCGTCGAACTGCGCCGCCTCATCGGCACGCGCCAGCTCTCGCCCGTCGAATTGATGGACGCCTGCATCGCCCGCACCGAGGCGGTGAACCCGGCCATCAACGCCATCTGCGCCACCGACTTCGACCGCGCCCGCGCCTCGGCGCGCCAGGCCGAACAAGCGGTCATGGCCGGCGCGTCGCTCGGCCCCCTGCACGGCCTGCCCTTGGGCGTGAAGGACCTGCAGGACACGGCCGGCCTGCTCACCACCTACGGCAATGTCGCCCTGCGCGGCAACGTGCCCGCCGTTGACAACGTGCTGATCGCGCGCCTGCGCGCGGCCGGCGCCATCGTCACCGCCAAGACCAACGTGCCCGACATGGGGGCGGGCGCCAACAGCCGCAATCCGGTGTGGGGCGCCACCGGCAACCCGTTCAACCCGACGCTCAACGCGGGCGGCTCATCGGGCGGCTCCGCGGCGGCGCTGGCGGCCGACCTGCTGCCGCTGTGCACCGGCTCCGACACCGGCGGCTCGCTGCGCATTCCGGCGGCGCTTTGCGGCGTGGTGGGCCTGCGGCCGTCGCCCGGCCTGGTGGCCAACGACGCGCGGCCGCTGGGCTGGTCGGTGATCTCGGTGCTCGGGCCGATGGGCCGCAGCGTCGCCGACACGGCGCTGCTGTTCGCCGCCAGCGTGGGCGCGGACCCGCGTGATCCGCTGTCGTATCCGGTGCAGGCATCGTCGTTCTGGCCGCTGCGAGAGGTCGACCTGTCGACCCTGCGCGTGGGCACCACCGAAGACTTCGGCATGTGCATCGTCGACCCCGAGATCCGCCGCGTGTTCCGTGCGCGCGTGGAGGCGATTCGCCCGCTGGTGGCGCGCTGCGAACCGGTGGACCTGCAGCTCGGCGACGCCGACCGCGCGTTCGACACGCTGCGCGCCGAAAGCTTCGTCGCCGCCTTTGCCGACACCTTCAGGAACGCCCCCGAAACCCTGGGCCCGAACGTGCGCGCCAACATGGAGATCGCCGCCGCCATCACCCTGGCCGACCGGGCCTGGGCGCACCTCGAGCAGACCCGCATCTCGCGGCGCTTCGCCAAGGCCTTCGAACAGTACGACCTGATCCTGGCCCCGGTGACACCGGTGTCGCCCTTCCCCTGGACCGAGCTGTTCGCGGCCCGCATCGACGACCAGGCCATGCGCAACTACTACCACTGGCTGGGCCTCACCTACGTGGTCACGCTGGCCACCAACCCGGCGCTGTCGCTGCCCTGCGGCACCGACGAACACGGCATGCCGTTCGGCCTGCAGATGGTCGGCCGGCTGCATGGCGATGCGCAATTGCTGTCGGCGGCGCAGGCCCTGGAACAGGTGTTCGCTGGCTCGCCGGAGCTGGCCCGGCCGCGGCCTGACATGGCGGCCTTGCAAACCGCGCGGCCCGAGCTGAAGTCGATCGTCACCCACCCGCCGTTGCTGGACGGCGCGGCAGCCCAGGGCGTTGGCTTGACGGCGGTCTGAACGACGCCGCCGCATGCGGTCAGGAGGGCTTCAACGGCCGTGCTTCTGCGCTGGCGCCAGCCTCCTGCAACCAGGGGTGGCTGCGCAGCGACCGGGCCGCCTGGTCGAAGTCGAAGTTGCGCACATGGCGTGCCACGGCCTCGAGCAGTTCGGTGGACAGCTGCATGGCCGCCTGCGGATACA
>JAQGMQ010000680.1 GCA_028292305.1 Rhodoferax sp. | reverse complement strand
CCCGTGCCCGAGCTGCAGGACGCCGGGGTGACGGTGGTGCTGTGCTCGGACGGCACCGCGCCCGACCGCAGCTACGACATGTTCCGCCACATGTTCCAGTGCATGCACTACCACCGCCGCCACTTCCGCGACGCGGGTGTGCTGCCGCACGGCAAGGTGCTGGAGATGGTGACCATCGACGCGGCCCGCGCCATCGGCCTGGAACACGACATCGGCTCGATCGAGGTCGGCAAGAAGGCCGACCTCATCCTGGTCGACCTGTTCAAGCCACACCTGATGCCGCTGAACATGCCGGTGTACCGCGTCACCGCGTTCGCCAATGGCGGCGACGTGACCACCACCATCGTCAACGGCCAGGTGCTGATGGAAGCCGGCCGCGTGACCACGGTGGACGAAGCCGAGGTGATGGAAGCCGCGCAACGCGCCACCGACCGCATGATCGAACGCACCGGCCTGCAGCACCTGCTGGTGTCGCCCGACAATCTCTGGCGCGTCTCCCACTACTAGGCAATCAAGGGCCCCTCATGCAAATCGACTTCGCCACCCTCACCGCCTACCAGCGCTACAAGCTGATGGCCAGCCTGATCGTGCCGCGGCCGATCGCGCTGGTGACCACGCAGAACGCCGACGGCGTGGTCAACGCGGCCCCGTTCAGCATGTTCAACATGCTCGGCGAAGACCCGCCGATCCTGATGATCAGCGTCAACAAGCTGCAGGACCACCACCTGAAGGACACCTCGGCCAACATCATCGCCAACGGTGAATTCGTGGTGCACATCGCCGACGAACCCATGGCCGAACAGATGCACCGCTGCGGCGAAACGCTGCCTTCCAGCCACAGCGAACTCGACCACGTGGGCCTGACCACGGCGCCCTGCATGGCCGTGCGTCCGCCGCGCATCAAGGAGGCGCCGGTGGCCTTCGAATGCAAGCTCAGCGAGACGCTGGAGACCGCCAGCCGCCACATCTTCATCGGCGAGGTGTTGTGGCTGCATGCGCGCGAAGACCTGATCGACATCGAACGCCACCGCGTGAAGCTGCAAAACTATTTCCCCGTGGCCCGCTTCGGCGCGAGCTACTACATCCGCACCCGAGACCGCTTCGCGATGGAGCCCGAGAAGCCCGGCGTGGAGTCCAACCCCATCGACCAACTGGAATGAACAAGATGCCCTCCTCCGTCATCCGCAACGTGCGCCCGCTGGGGCGCGAAGCCGTCGACGCCGTGCTCGCCGACGGCAAGATTTCCGCGCTGCTGCCGGCCGGCTCGGCCCCGGCGGAGATGGCCACACTGGTTGACGGCCAGGGCCGGTTGCTGCTGCCCGCCTTGGTCGAAAGCCATGTGCATTTCGACAAGTCGCTGTGGGCCACGCCCTGGCGCCCGAACAGCGCCGGCCCAACCCGCAACCACCGCATCACCAACGAACACACGGTGCTGAAGGACTTCAAGGTGCCGATGGCCGAACGCGCCGGCCCGCTGATCGAACACTGCATCGCCCGCGGCTCGTTGTACTTCCGCAGCCACCTCGACGTGCAGACGGTGTGGGGCCTCCAGCATGTCGAAGCCATGCTGGCGCTGCGTGAAAAATACAGACACCTGATCGATCTCCAGCTGGTGGCGTTTCCGCAGGGCGGCCTGCTGATCGCGCCGGGCACCCACGCGCTGATGGCGCAGGCTCTGGCGCTGGGCTGCGACGTGGTCGGCGGCATCGACCCGGCCGGCATCGACCTCGACCCGATCCGCCACCTGGAGCAGATCTTCGCCCTGGCCGCGAAGTACGGCCGCGGCATCGACATCCACCTGCACGACCTCGGCGAGATGGGCCGCTGGGAGATCGAGCGCATCGCCGACATGACCGAAGCCATGGGCCTGCAAGGCCAGGTGGTGATCAGCCACGCCTATGCGCTGGGCGCGTTCCCGCCCGCCGACCTGACCACGTTGGCCGACCGCCTGGCCGCGCTGCGCATCTCCATCATGACCTGCGCCCCGCCCCACGTCACCGTGCCGCCCGTGGCCATGCTGCGCACCCGCGGCGTGAACGTGTGCTCGGGCAGCGACGGCATCCGCGACGCCTGGAGCCCGATGGGCAACGGCGACATGCTGGAGCGCGCCATGCTGATGGCGCTGCGCTTCAACTGGAGCAAGGACGAGGACCTGGCGGCCGCTTTCGACGTGGTGAGCCGGGGCGGTGCCACGGCGCTGAACATTCCCGACTACGGGCTCGACGTGGGTTGCCAGGCCAACCTGCTGTTGCTGCCGGCGGAGAACATCGCCGAGGCGGTGGTGAACCGCAGCCTGGCGCGGACGGTGATCAGCCGGGGCAAGGTGGTGGCGCGGGACGGGGTGTTCATCGCTGGATGACAAGTGCGTGGCGCACCGCGCCAGGCCCTTCGACAGGCTCGGGACGAACGGGGGGTGAGCCGTACGTCCTGCGCCTGTCGAAGGACGGCTGAGCTTGCCGAAGCCTGCTCCCTGCCCACACCCACATCCACACCCAAACCCCACACCCAGAACACCCCACCCACCCCATGCGCACCCTCCTCAAAGCCAGCTGCGTCATCGGCTACGACGCCCAGACCCGGTCCCACGTCTACTGGCGCGACGGCGAAGTCGTGTTCTCCGGCGACACCATCGAATTCGTCGGCCGCCACTTCCCCGGCCACGTGGACCGCAGCATCGACTACGGCCACGCGGTCATCAGCCCCGGACTCATCGACCTCGACGCACTCGGCGACATCGACTCGGGCGTGCTCGGCGTGGACAACGGCAGCAAGATCGACAACGGCCGGCTCTGGTCGGCCGACTACATCCGCCGCGGCCCGGTGGACGCCTACACAGCCGAAGAAGAGATCTTCAAATACCGCTATGCCTTCACCCACCTGATCCGCAACGGCATCACCACCGCACTGCCGATCACCTCGATGTATTACCGGCAATGGGCCGAGCACTACGACGAGTTTGCCGGCGTGGCGGCGGTGGCCGGTGAACTCGGCATCCGCGCCTACCTCGGGCCGTGCTACATGAGCGGCACCACCATCGCCACGCAGGAACGCAGCCTGGGCCAGCTCTGGGACGAGCCCCGCGGCCTGGCCGGGCTCGACGCGGCGCTGCGTTTCTTCAATGATTTCGACGGCGCCCACGGCGGTCTGGTGCGCGGCCTGTTCGCGCCCGACCGCATCGAGACCTGCACCCCCGCGCTGCTGGCCCGCACCGCCGCCGCCAGCGCCGAGCTGAACGCGCCGGTGCGCCTGCATTGCTGCCAGTCGGCCTATGAGTTCGAGACCGTGCTGCGGCTGCGCGGCGACACGCCCCTGGGCTGGCTCGAACAGCTGGGCCTTCTGAACGACCGCGCGGTGTTGCCGCACGGCATCTACCTCAGCGGTCATCCGGCGGTGACTGGCACCGGCGACGCCGACTGGCATCGGCTCGTGGACTCGGGCGCCACCATCGCCCATTGCCCCGAGGTCTTCGTGCGCACCGGCGAGGCGCTGGATTCGTTTGGCCGCTACCAGGCTGCCGGCATCAACCTCGGCCTGGGCACCGACACCTGGCCGCCCGACCTGCTGCAGAACATGCGCACCGGCCTGTACGCCGCGCGGCTCATGGAGAAGAGCGCCACCCGGACCACCATGGCCGACCTGTTCAACGCGGCCACGCTCGGCGGCGCCAAGGCCTTGCGGCGCGACGACATCGGCCGGCTGACGCCCGGTGCGCAGGCCGACATCGTGGTCTTCGACCTGACGGCGCCGCACCTCGGCCCGATCTTCGACCCGCTGAAAAACCTGTTCCTCGCCGGCCGTGGCACCGACTGCCGGGCCAGCTACATCGCCGGGCGCTGCGTGATGCAGGACTTCGAAGTCAACGGCGTCGACATGGCCGGGCTGCAGGTCCAGGCCGACCGGCAGTTCGAGAAGCTGTTGGCCAACCAGTCGGCACGGCGCTTCGACGACGCGCAGGCTCAGCCCCTGGTTCAACCGGTGTTTCCCTGGGCTTGAGGCTGGCGCGTCCCCACGCCGAAGGACCGCGCACTTGAAAACCGCGGCCCGCTGCCTATAGTTGCCTGTCGCAACTCCAGGAGCGCGGCATGGCCATCGACGAAGCAAAGCTCAACGCCTTCATGGGTGGTTTCGTCAACGACCTGGGGGCGGTGATGCATGCCGCGACCGTCGTCGTGGGCGACCAGCTCGGGCTCTACAAGGCGCTGGCCGCCAGGCCGGCCGACGCGGCCATGCTGGCGCAACGCACACAGACCGACCGCCGCTACCTGCTCGAATGGCTGAGCGCCCAGGCCGCCAGCGGCTATGTGGGTTACGACCCGGCGACCCAGCAGTTCAGCCTGAGCGAGGAACAGGCCTTCGCCCTGGCCGAGGAAGGCAGCCCGGCCTTCATCCCCGGCGCGTTCCAGATCGCCGTGGCGCAGTTCAAGGCCATTCCCAAGATGGCCAGCGCACTGCGCACCGGCCTGGGCCTGGGCTGGCACGAACACGATGCCTCGCTGTTCCGCGGCACCGAGCGCTTCTTCCGCCCCGGTTATGCCGCGCACCTGGTGCAAAGCTGGCTACCCGCGCTGGGCGGCACCGAAGCGCGCCTGCGTGAAGGCGCCGAGGTGGCCGATGTGGGCTGCGGCCACGGCGCGTCGACCATCATCATGGCGCAGGCCTATCCGAAGTCGCGCTTCACCGGCTTCGACTACCACGGGCCGTCGATCGAAGTCGCCCGCGCCTCGGCCGAGGCCGCCGGGGTGGCCGGCAACACGCGCTTCGAGACGGCCAGCGCCAAGGACTTTCCGGGCAACGCCTACACGCTGGTGACCATGTTCGACTGCCTGCACGACATGGGCGACCCGGCAGGCGCCAGCGCCCACGTGCTGCAAAGCCTGGCAGCCGATGGCGCCTGGATGATCGTCGAGCCGTTCGCAGCCGACCGGCTCGAAGACAACCTGAACCCGGTGGGCCGGGTGTTCTATTCGGCGTCGACCTTCATCTGCACCCCCGCCTCGCGCGCGCAGGAGGTGGGCGCCTGCCTCGGCGCCCAGGCCGGCGAGGCGCGCATGCGCGGCGTGGTGACGGGGGCCGGGTTCAGCCGCTTCCGGCGGGCGGCGGAGACGCCGTTCAACCTGGTGTACGAGGCGCGGCCTTAGCACCGCGCCACCCGCGCCGCCGACCGGCTTGATGGCGCCGCCGGTCATCACCTGCTGATATCCGCTGACGGCCCCTGACGGCCCCTGACGGCAGCATGCGCCTGCGCACTTCGTTCCCATCGGCCTTGACCGCGGCTCAGTCGCGCGGCAACCCGCAAACCCCAAGCCTTGCACGCCAGTGCTGAAGAGCAGCGCCAGGCCTTGGCGCGCCTTCTCCAAAAAACAGCGCAGCGGCAGCCAATACGTCTTTGATTATTTTCCATTCTCTATTATTTAATTTTATGTTTGTATACTTTATTCAGTAAGATAATTTCCTGAGATCAATGATCGGATTTGCGTAAATCCATTGCACCTGTCCTTGAGGTGCACCACCAGACGAGCGCTCCTGACGCAGAGCCTCTTCAAGACAAGGCAGGTCGCCCATGAAAATCCTCTTGTGCCTGCTGGGTCTGGGTGCCGGCGCGGTGATTGGAGCCCTGCCGGGCGCGCTGGTCGGCCTGCTCATCGGCACGGGGCTGGCCCTGCTGCTGAGCCACGAAACGGGCAAACCGGCAAGCGCCAGCCTGGCCTTCGGCGAGGTGGCCAGATTGACCACGCGACTCAGCGTGGTCGAGACACAAATGGCCAAGCTGCAGAGCCGCCTGGCGCAGCTCGAAAACAGCCAACCATCTTCAATCGAGGCCACGACTGAAGTGGACATGGCCGCTACGGCGCCAGCCCCGGAGCTGCTTCCTTCCGGCTTGCCCCGCCGTGCGGCAGCGGAGCCCGCCGCCTCGCAACATCAGGCCGTGGAGGAGGAGGCAGGGGATCTGGACACGCAGGCGCTGGCCACTGCGGCGCCCGCACTTGCAGCCGTCAAGGCTTCCGGCGTGCAACCCACAAACGCATTGACGCGCGCCGCCCAAGTTGCGCCACCACCTACGAGCGCCACGGCAGTGCAGGCACCACCAAAGCCGCCGCAGCCGCCGCCTCGCCCGCTCAAGGAGCGCATGCCCCCCTTCCTGCGCCAATGGATCTTCGGCGGCAACACCATCGTCAAGGTTGGTGTGCTGATCCTGTTTTTCGGGCTGGCGTTCCTGCTGCGTTATGCCGCCGAGCGGATCACCGTGCCGATCGAACTGCGTTATGCCGCCGTGGCGCTGGTCGGCGCCATGTTGCTGGGCGTGGGCTGGCGGCTGCGGCATGGCAAGGACAAGGCGGGCGGCACGGGCTTCGGCCAGATCCTGCAGGGCGCGGGCATCGGCGTCTTCTACCTCACCACGCTGGGCGCCCTGAAGCTCAGCCAGCTGCTGCCGCCCGAGCTGGCGTTCGGCTTCCTGTTCCTCGCGTCGGTCTTCGCCACCTTGCTCGCGGTGGCCCAGTCGGCGCCCTGGCTGGCCTATGTGGCGGCGGCGGGCGGGTTCGCGGCCCCGGTGCTGGTGTCCACCGGCGGGGGCGGCAACCATCTCGTGCTGTTCAGTTACCTGGCGATTCTGGATCTGGGCATCTTTCTGGTGGCCGGGTTCAAG
>JAQGMQ010000671.1 GCA_028292305.1 Rhodoferax sp. | reverse complement strand
GGGCTGTGCGGATCGTCCTTGGTCTCGCACTTGGCGTGGTGCTTGCGGTGCACCGACACCCATTCCTTGGTGACCTGGCCCGTGCCCAGCCACAGCCAGAAACGGAAGAAGTGGGCCGGCAGCCAATGCAGGTCCATCGCCCGGTGCGCCTGGTGGCGGTGCAGGTAGATGGTGACGCTGGCGATGGTGATGTGCGTGGTGACGAGCGTGTACAACACGACTTCCCACCAGGACAGGTTCAACAGCCCGTTGGCCAGCCAGTCAACAGCCGCATTCAGCACGGCCCAGTCGGGTAACAACATAGATTCAATAGCCTCGGTTTATAAAAATAAGACCGGCTTCTATGTGTGAAAGCTGGTCAGCCCCTTATTGTAGGTCGGGGACCACAAAATACCTATTGCGAAACAACAACCTATTCGGCCTATTGTTTTTGCCATACGGCTGCAAAAAACCCGTCAGTGCCGTGACGGTGGGGCCAGAGCCGCAGAAATTCACCGCCGGTGACCGGGCCGGCGCAGAGGCTGGCCGCGTGGTCCACCTTCAGATGGGTCAATATGTCCACCGTTTCAAGGGGGGTAAAACCTTGATTTGCCGCTGTGAAAGCCTGGGCGATGGCCTCGTTTTCCTGGGGCAGCACGCTGCAGGTGGCGTAGACCAGCCGGCCGCCGGGCTTCAGCAGGCGCGCCGCGCTTTGCAGGATTGTGGTTTGCAGGGCGGCGTATTCGGCCACCGTGGTGGGCGACTGGCGCCATTTCAGATCGGGATTGCGGCGCAGCGTGCCCAGGCCGCTGCAGGGCGCGTCGACCAGCACACGGTCCATCTTGCCGGCCAGCCGCTTGATGCGGTCGTCGCGCTCGTGGGCGATGGCCACCGGATGCACGTTCGACAAGCCGCTGCGCGCCAGCCGCGGCTTCAGGCTTTCCAGGCGGTGGGCGGAAGTGTCGAATGCATACAAACGGCCGGTGCTGCGCATGCCGGCGCCGATCGCCAGCGTCTTGCCGCCGGCGCCGGCGCAGAAATCGACCACCATTTCGCCGCGCTTGGCGTCGAGCAGCAGGGCGAGCAGTTGCGAGCCTTCGTCCTGCACCTCGATGGCGCCGCGGTTGAAGGCTTCGACCTTGGCCAGATTCGGCTTGTCGGCCAGGCGCAGGCCGTTGGGTGAGTACTTGGTGGGTTTGGCGTTGACGCCGGCCTTGGCCAGCTCGGCCTGCACTTCGGCGCGTTTGCTGGTCATGGTGTTGACACGCAGATCGATGCCGGCGCTGCGGTTCAGGCTTTCCACCAGTTGCCAGAATTCGTCTTTCAGCTGTTCGCGCAGCGGCTGCACCAGCCACTCGGGCAGGTTGTGGCGGTGCCGCTCCATCAGGTCGTGGGACTGCACCTGGTCGCACTGGGCGAGCCAGTGTTTTTCTTGGTCGTTCAGGGCGCCGGCCAGAAAGTCGCGTGCGCCCTGCTTGTTGCCGGCGCCGCCGCGGCTGGAAGAATCGTCTTCGCTGTGGGCAAAGGCGAGGATGGCCATGCGCCGCTCCTTCGGCCCGCTGCCGGACGGCGCCAGGTGGTCGAACAGCAGCTTGTTGCGCAGCAGCGTGTAGACGGTTTCGGCCAGGGTGGCGCGTTCGCGCGGCCCGAGCGAGCGGTTTTCACGGAAAAACCGCGAAACCACGGCGTCGGCAGGGTGTTCGAAACGGAGGACTTGGCGGACGAGTTCGGTGCACTCGTCGAGAACGGCTTTAGGATGCATAGCCTCCGATTGTCCCACGCCCCTTGTTTTCGCCCTCTCGCGCCGACTTTGCGGCCCATCACCCGTATCCGCTCCGCCATGTCCGACCCTTCCCTGCCCCCCTTGATCGAAACCCCGCCAGGGCGCTACCGCCACTACAAAGGCGGCTTGTATGACGTCGTGGGCACGGTGCGCCACAGCGAGACGCTGGAGCCGATGACGCTGTACCGCGCGCTGTATGGCGAGCAGGGTTTGTGGGTGCGGCCCGCGGCCATGTTCAACGAAACCGTGGACATCGACGGCGTGGTGCAGCCACGGTTTGCGCCGGTGGCCTGAGCGGCCGCCTGCACCCGGTCAAGCGCCTGCTTGCGCCGGCTGGCGCGGCAGGCGCAGCGTTGCAACCAATCCACCCGCAGCGCCGTTCATCAACGTCAGGTCGCCGCCGTGGCGGCGCGCGATGTCCTGCGCGATCGACAGGCCCAGCCCCACGCCACCCTGCCGGCTCTGGCGGGTCGCTTCTGCGCGGTAGAACGGCGCCATGACCTTGTCGAGTTCTTCTTCGGGCAAGCCGGGGCCGGTGTCGTGCACGGCGATCTCGATGGCCTCGGCGCTGTCGGCCAGCCGGATGTCGGCCGCGCCGCCGTAACGGATGGCGTTTTCCACCAGGTTGCCGATGCAGCGGCGCAGCGCCAGCGCCTGGGCCGACAGCGGTGCCGCCGCCCCGCGCACCAAGACCTGGTGGCCCGCCTCGCGCAAATCGTCCGCCAGGCTGTCGACCAGCGACGCCACATCGAGCCAGACCCAGGCTTCGGCATCGGCCGTGCCACACAGGTAGTCGAGCGTGGTGCGGATCATGTCGTCCATCTCGGTGATGTCGCGGCTGAACTGGCGTTTCTGCTCCGAGTCGGCCAGGTTTTCGGCACGCAGCCGCAGCCGCGCCAACGGGGTGCGCAGGTCATGCGAGACCGCCGCCACGAAGCGGTCGCGCGCGCTCCACTGCTGGCGAATTCTGGTCTGCATCTGGTTGAACAGGCGGCTCACTTCGCGGCATTCCCGCGTGCCGTCCTCGGGCAGCGGCGGACCTTCGATGTCGTCGCCCAAAGCCCGCGCGGCGCAGGCCAGGCGTTTCATCGGCGCGAGCAGCCAGCGCAGGGCGATCCATGCGGCCAGCGCCAGCGCGGCCAGGCGCACGCCGAGGTCGAGCAGCATGCCGGCGTTCATGCGCCAAGTCATCGGTGGCGGACCCGGTGGCGGGCCTGGCCGGCGATCGGGATCGAAGGTCTGGAAATAGCGGCCTGCCGGCGGGCGCGGCGGGCGCTCCACAACAGGCTCGCCTGCCGCGGCGAACGACGGACGCAAGGCGGGGTTGAGGCTGGGGCCAGAAAATGGCAAGGCAGGCGGCGGCGCAGCAAAGGGCGCACCGGACCTGTCGCCATGCGCGCCGGCGTGTGGCCGCAATTCGAACATCAGTGCCAGGGCCAGCAGGTGCCCGACCACCACGGCCACGAACAGCAACAGCGCCACGCGCGCAAAAAGTGTGCGCGGTACGCAGCCACGCCAACGCTGCCAGCGCGGCCATCGCCTGAAGCCCGCGGACCGACCGCGATCGCTGGTGGTGACGGCCGGCGTGTTCACCGCACGGGCAGCGGCCAGGCCGTGCCGCTTTGCACGGTTTGCGCGTCCAGCAGATAACCCACGCCACGCACGGTCTTGATCATCGATGTCTCCCGCGTTTCGTCTTCGAGTTTCTGCCGCAGCCGCGACACCAGCAGGTCGATGCTGCGCTCGTAGGAATCCATGCTGCGACCGCGCGCCTGCTCCATCAGCTGCGCCCGCTCGAAGACCCGGCGCGGCGCGGCCAGGAACGTCGTCAACAGACGGAATTCGGCATTCGACAACGGCACCACCAGGCCTGAGGGCGAGGTCAGCTGGCGCTCGTGGCGCTGCAAGGTCCAGCCGTCGAAACGCACGACATCGCCGGCCGCGCCGTCCTGCACCGGGTCGTTGCGCGCCACGGAGCGGCGCAGCACCGTCTGGATGCGGGCCACCAGTTCACGCGGCTCGAAGGGCTTGGCCATGTAGTCGTCGGCGCCCACTTCCAGGCCGACCACGCGCTCCACCGCATGGGCGCGGCCGCTGAGCATGATGATCGGGATGGTCGACCGCTGGCGCAGTTCGCGGGCCAGGGTCAGGCCGTCGGTGCCGGGCAGCATCAGGTCGAGCACCACCAGGTCGATGGTCTGGCGCGCCAGTTGCGCACGCATGGCCTGGCCATCGGCGGCTTCGTGGATGCCGAAGTCGAACCGCGTCAGGTAGTTGCGCAGCAGGCTGGTGATGCCTTCGTCGTC
>JAQGMQ010000915.1 GCA_028292305.1 Rhodoferax sp. | reverse complement strand
GAGCCGTCAGGTTATGGAGGAAATTGTGTCTGCACAGGACCAAAGCAACGTACAGGACAAAGTGGCGGTTTTGGTATCAATGGTACCTGAACCCCCATGCAATCCATTGCACACAGAAGCAAGGCTCAATAGAGGCTCCTAATGTGGAGGGACCCTCTTCTGCCTTTCTTTTTCCTCTCTTAGTTTCCACACTTTTTTTAATAGTATATATACTATAGAGAGTTGGCTTTTTGGAGTTGCTAGCTAGTTTTTGGTGGGGTAGTGGTAATAGAGAAAAGATAAGATAAGAGGTTATAATACAACATTCAACTAAAGAGGGCCTGAATAGTTTTAAACCGCTACAGGTAACTTAAAAAACCCTAGTGTGGAAAAATAGTTACAGGTAGCCCTAACTACGGAAATACCATTGAAATTGCGTTTAGGATAAAGTCATTAAGAATTATAATAGATAGTTGGTTGCCTTGCCCACTAAATAATCTCTACCAGTCTAGCAAGGGTATTATTAAAATGATAGGAGCCTTACTGATTTGCCTTAGCCTTCTATTCCACTGGTATTTTATTTATATATATTTAGTTATTTGATTCATATAATATACTGCAAACAGCTAGCTCTATAGAATAAAGATATATTACTGTCCCGTATCTAAAAAAGGGGTCTTTTAGTTTATAATGGTAGCATTATAATATTTTAGTATTTATTGCGTTGGTACAATAATACTAGTCCAATAGAAAGTAGTTTAATATGGATATGCGGGCTTTAGATTTAAGTTATAAATGTGGATTTTAACTTGGACTATTATATTACTTGATTATAGATTAAACACAATAGCAGAATCTAAATGACATAAAATTATTATTATAGTTAAAGTTTCATTAGATTATAATTTTATTATTACCAGATATTGAAACTTTTATAACCTAAGTTACAATACTCAATCTTTAGGTGATTATAATATAAAAGTCTTTTTTAAAGCTTACTTGATGTATACTATCAATTTATCAATAACTAGCTTAATATTTTTATTTTGTATTAGTAATTACGGCTTCATTGTTAAATTTAGCTTCCTCTCTTATAAGTGCTATAAAGCTAAAAGCAGAACTTTAAAAGCTATTAGAAAAACTCTCTTTTTATGGCCTAAAGATAATACAAATGGTAGATATCAATTTGCCTAATAGTATTGTTATAGATAAAGCTTAAATACTTTCTCTCAATAGTATAGATTTAGTTAGCTCCTAGTGGCAGAAATCAATAAAAGTCTTATTGAAAGGAGTTAAAGTGCTTAATGTTATAGATTCAGAAAACTAGTGAATGCAAATCCTTTATCAGAAAGATATAATTAATGTGTATTCTACATTCATGTATATTTGTTTTATGTATCTTGTTTGTTTCTACTATACTGTCTTATATTGGCTGACATGCGTTCATATCATTCCTGTTACGCATTTCTCTTCTTTCTATTCTAATACAGTTAAGTTACGGTAATGCCTACTCTTATCTATATAAGACTTGGCCTTTTGCCATACAGATAGATAATACAAGCAACTCACTCAGCGTTTGTCCTTTGCTTTGCTTCTGCTGTCAGGGGAACACGGAACATCACGAGCACGGCTCGCAGTCAGCCATGGACGCTAACCAGCAACGGCTCGGAGTCCTCGATAGCAACCCACAGCGGGAAGGAGTCACCGACGGTTGGAGACTGTAGACTAAGTGAGGGACCGGGTATCTGTAGAGCCCTCGGGGCCGTAGTTAGCACAAGCAAGCTTCTTCAGATTGTCTGCATTCCCATGACATTGGTAGCAACACCTCTTTCCTTTAAGAAGTACCATACACGGACACCCACAGGTGAATTTTGCAGACCACACTTGCCTCCTCAACCCTGCCTGCGACAGATAGCAGAGATCCCAGCTACCGGCAATGGCACGGTGCCAGCCGCACACTTTGGGGAGGGCACGGCACCCACCACAACATACCTCACCAACGGCGCGGCCACCGCGGTGCCCCAGAACGCTCCTTCGGCAGAGGAAGACAACGGACGAATTTCGCTACATACCACGGCCCTCCGGGACCCTCCCATCCCTGAGTTCCGGGGAGACACCGCCCTGACAAGGGCCAGAGCCTGGATAGCGCGCCTTGAGCTCAAGCTTGGTGCCCACAGTATTCCGAGGGCTTCTTGGCCTCTTGCGGCGTTGAGACGCTTCCTGCTTGGCTCACCGGCGCAGTTGTGGGCCTACGCCCGCTATGGGCATGGCAAGGATTTTGCTACACCCACATGGGCGGACCTGACCAAGGCCCTGCTGGCCGACTTCGGCAACCCGTGCGAACACTTGGATGCGGAAAGCGCATGGGTCAATCTTCATCAGGTGTGGACAAGTAACCCAGTCCAGAATGTTTCTATTTTTATTGCCGCCCTAGACCAACTCAACCGGGCGCGTACGGAGGACAAAGAAGCCGCAGAACCTGCGGAAGCAGTCGCTTGGGGATATGAGTTGCGTCTCAGTGGCGCCCTCTCACTCCATATCAAAGGACTCATTGCGGTCCGGAAGCGGCTCCATGAAATGATCGCTACCCACGGCACCCGTAGCAAGACGCCGGCTATCAGCGTCACTGAACTCCTGAATGCTACCCTCGACTGGGCAAGGCTGACAGCATCAACCACCACCTGCGCATTCCAGATTGGTGTTACCGCCAAGGCTGTGGCGCAAGCAGCGCCTGTCACAAACCCTCCCCCGCCGGTGGCCTCCGACTACATACCAATGGACCTCGACAGCATTATACTCGCTCTCACACAAGTGCAGAACACCAAGAAATTCCCAAAGAGTCGCAATTCGGGGAATCACAATGGGTCACAA
>JAQGMQ010000633.1 GCA_028292305.1 Rhodoferax sp. | reverse complement strand
GACCATGTGGGCCTGGCCCTGGGCGTCAAAATGGGTAAGAGAATTCATCGAAGAAGGATTACAGAACGTTTACCTGTTTCGGCGATCATACGGCCACGTGGTCGCCCTGCGCGGCCGCTCCTCTTTTGAGACAACGGCTGGCTTTCATGCCATTGGATTCACTTTGAGAAACGTCAACCCACACCCGCCATCTGATGCCCAGCAACGCAATGCGCTGATCGCGGCCGCGCTTGCGCTGTCGATGCTGCTGGCGCCCGTGCCCGCAGGCGCGCAGGCTGCGACCGTCTCCGTCTCCCAACTCCCCACCCTGGGCGACAACAGCGACATGACCAGCGCCGCCGAGCGCCGCCTGGGCGAACGCATCGCACGCGAGATCTACCGCGACCCGGACTACATCGACGACCCGGTGTTGGTCGAATACGTGCAGACCATCTGGCAGCGCCTGCTCGACGCGGCGCGTGCACGCGGGGAGCTCTCCGCCGAGCTGGACCAGCGCTTCGCCTGGGAGATCATGATGGGCCGCGACCGCACCATCAACGCGTTCGCGCTGCCCGGCGGTTATCTCGGCCTGAACCTGGGTCTGCTTGGCGTGGTGTCCAGCCCGGATGAGCTGGCCTCGGTGCTGGGCCACGAGCTCAGCCACGTGACACAGCGTCACATCTCGCGCTTGATGTCGCAGCAGGGCAAGCAGACGCCGTGGCTCATCGGCGCGATGATTCTCGGCGCCTTGGCCGCGGGCAAGAACGCCGACGCGGGCAACGCGATGATCGTCGGCGGCCAAGCCGTGGCCGCGCAGAGCCAGCTCAATTTTTCCCGCGAGATGGAGCGCGAGGCCGACCGCATCGGATTCGGCGTGATGACGCAGGCCGGCTTCGCGCCGCAGGGTTTCGTGAGCATGTTCGAAAAGCTGCAGCAGGCGTCTCGGCTGAACGACAGCGGCGCTTTTCCCTATCTGCGCAGCCACCCGCTGACCACCGAGCGCATCGCCGACATGCAGTCGCGCCAGGTGCTCGAGGCGCGCCCCGCAGCCCCGCCGGCCGGCGTGCCGACGGGCCTGGTGCACGCGATGATGTCGGCGCGGGCGCGGGTGTTGACCCGGCCTGGCATCGACGTGTTGCGTTCGTGGCTCGCCGACGGGCAACTCGTGGCGCGCGAAACTGCGCCCATCGACGCGCGCATCGCGGGCGTGTTGTACGCCGGCGCCACGGCCGGGCTGCAGCAACGCGACTTCGTGGCGGCGCGTGCCCTGGCCGCGCGCCTGGTCGGCCTCACGGCGGTCGACCCGGCTGCATTGCGCCTCGCGCGCTTGCTGGCCGCCGAAGTGGAATGGACCGCAGGCGATCTACCCGCCACCGCAGCGCTGCTCGACGTGAACGCGCCCGGCCGGCCCGAGCTGGTGCTGGGTTCGCAGCTGCGCATCCGCACCGGGCAGGCGCGGCAGGCGGCGACGCGACTGCAAACCTGGGTGACCTTGAACCCGCGCGATGCCTCCGCCTGGCAGTTGCTGGCCACGGCCTATGCCTCGGAAGGTCAGATGCTGCGCTCGATCCGCGCCGAGGCCGAAATGCAGGTGGCGCGGCTCGATTACCAAGCCGCGCTGGACCGCTTCAAGGCCGCGCAGGACATGGTGCGCAAGCCGCCGCCGGGCAGTGGGCCGGTCGACCACATCGAGGCGTCGATCATCGATGTGCGCACCCGCGAAGTCGAAACCATGGTCAAGGAACTGGCCAAGGAAAAGGCCGCCGAACGCTGATCGTTCAGCTGACGCAAGCCGCGCCGAACGCGTTCAGCGTTTGCCCAACGCCATCTCGATCACCACGCCCAGGAGCGAGTAGATCAGCGACCCGATCAACGCCGCCGCAAAGCCGTTCACATGGAAGCCGGCCAGCAGGCCCGAAGCCGACCAGAACATCAAGGCGTTGATCACGAACAGGAACAGCCCGAGCGTGATGATGGTGGCCGGCAAGGTCAGCACCACCAGAACCGGGCGCACGATGGTGTTGAGCAGGCCGATCACCAGCGCCGCGATCAGCGCCGAGGTAAAACTGCTGACGACCACGCCGCTGTAAAGGTGCGCCACCAGCAGCAAGGCCACCGCGCTGAGCAGCCATTTAAGGATGAGTTTCATGCGGGCAGCATAGCACCCGGTGACGCCTCCACGGGGTAGGCCAGACGGCCCGTGCAACCAGCGCTCAGTCGACGCCGAGGCTCAGGATCAGGCCCAACCCGGCCAGCACCCCGGCAAACGACCAATGCTGCTGGCCCAGGGTCGTGGGCGGTGCAGACTGGCCGGGGCTCAGCTTGGGCCGGCGCACGTCGAGCACATGGTTCGTGCCGTGTTCGGCCATCAGGCCTTCGGTCAACTCGGGCAGCGGCCCGGTGGCCACCACGGCGGTCCACACGTCGCCGTGTCTTTGCAACCAGGGCGCGAGCTCGGCGAACAGCCGGTCGGACCACTTGGTGCGCCAGTGTTCGCGCGAGCGATGGCTCACCCATTTGCTGACGCGTTGCGTCATGCGCGGCGCGCAGGCCACCACCACCCAGTGCGTGTGCTGCGACTGCAGCGTGGCGGGCGGCAGGCCGCAGGCGCGTCCCAACATCGGGCGCAAGTGGTCCTGCGCGTAAGCCGCGTCGTCGATCAACACAATCACTTTGTCCATGCTGTCTCCTGTTGTATGGCCGGGCCGGCCAAGGTGCGCGCACCGTAGCCCATGAAGCGACAAAGGCGGCACTGCAAGGCCGCCTGTGCTGCGATTACGGATTGGCAGCGTGTGTGGTGGCAGCAGCCTGCTGGTTGCGGCGCGAAGCCCAGCGGCCGGCCAGCAGCACGCCCAGCACGGCCACGGCATAGACGCCCCAGCGTGCGGCGGTGTGCACCATTTCCGGTGGATCGAACACCGCGTCGAGCAGCGGTTCGCTGACGATCATCTTGGCAGCGGTGAAGGCCAGCACGGCGGCACCGGCCTGGATGATGAACGGGTAGCGTTCCACCAGCTTCAGCACCATGGTGCTGCCGAACACGACGATTGGCACGCTGATCAGCAGGCCCAGGATCACCAGGTCGAAAGCGCCGTGGGCGGCACCGGCCACGCCGAGCACGTTGTCGATGCCCATCAGCGCATCGGCGATGACGATGGTCTTCATTGCACCCCAGAAGGTGTTGGCCACGGGGCCGCTGTGTTCACCGTCCGACTGGTCGGCCAGCAGCTTGTAGGCGATCCACACCAGGCCCAGGCCACCGACGAGCATCAGCCCCGGGATCTTGAGCAGCCACACCACGCCGACCGTCATGACCGAGCGCACGACGATCGCGCCCACGGCGCCCCAGATGATGGCTTTGCGTTGAAGGTGGGCGGGGAGGCTGCGCGCTGCGAGCGCAATGACGATGGCGTTGTCGCCAGCGAGCACCAGGTCGATCAGGATGATGGCCAGCAAGGCCGACCACCAGGGCGCCGATAGAAATTCCATGAAGAAAACTCCGTTTGTTGTGGGTTAGTTTGTCGAAAAACCACCTGAAACCTGGAGCCGAGAATCACCGCGCGAGCTGCATTTGCGTCGCACCAGCGGCCTTCGACCCACCCGTGACAGGTGTGGATCGAAGGTCTTGCCCGACAAGGTGCTGCGCACACATGCCCGATCAGCCGGAAGCCGCACCCTGTGCGCTAAGACTTCGTATTGACGGCAGACCGATACT
>JAQGMQ010000629.1 GCA_028292305.1 Rhodoferax sp. | reverse complement strand
TGAAAGCTCTTTTCCACGGCTTCGGCCATCGGGCCGGCTGCCTGGCTCTTGCCCGGCACATGGCCGGCCCGCAGGTACTGGTTGAGCTCCGCATCGCTCCAGCCGCCGATGCCGCCGGGCGCGGGCGTGATGTCAGGCGCGTACCAGGCACCGAGCTGGGCGCCGCCGAGGAAGCGGCTGCCCTGTTCGGCCATCAGGGCATTGCGCGGTGTGTGGCAGGTGCTGCAGTGGGCCAGCGCATTGGCAACGTATGCGCCGCGGTTGACCTGCTGGCTCTGGGCCGCGTCGGGCACGAAGCGTTCATTGCGCAGGAACATCAGGTTCCATGCCGCCATGGACAGGCGGATGTCGAACGGGAAAGGCAGCTCGGTGGGCGGCGGACTCGCGTCAACCGGCGCCACGCCGCGCATGAAATAGGTGTATAGCGCGTGGGTATCTTCGTCGCTCAGCAGCGTGTAGGCGGTGTACGGCATGGCCGGGTAGAGATGCTGGCCATCGGCGCGCCGGCCCTCGCGCAACGCACGCGCAAACTGCGCTTCGGTGTAGTTGCCGATGCCCGCCGTTTTGGACGGCGTGATGTTGGTCGCCACGATCACGCCCAGCGGCGACTGCACGCTGTAGCCCCCGGCGAATGGCGCCTTGCCGGCCGCGGTGTGGCAGGCCGCGCAGTCGCCGGCGGTGGCCAGGTAGCGGCCCTTCTCGATCAGCGCGGTGTCTTGCGTCGAAGCGGCAACGGGCGGCGCGGTTTGGGTCAGAGCGAGTGCGTGACAGGCTGCGACCGACAGCACGATGGACAAAAATAAGCCGCGCATGTTCAGGCCTTGCCCAGCGCGCGGGCCATGTCGTCGCTGGCGCGCAGGCCCAGCGCCGCCATGCTGAGCGTGCTGTTGACCACGCTGGCGGAAGGCATCGCGCCACCGCCCGGCAGCCACAGGTTGGCGTGGTCGTAGGTGCGGCAGTTGCCGTCGACCACCGCGTCGCGTTTGTCGGCGCCCATGATGGTGCCGCCCATGATGTGGTTGTTGGCGTTGAGGCTGGTGGTGATGTCGAACTCCACCGCGCCGAACAGCGAACCGATGTGGCGCAACTGGTCGCCCGCGGCCGTGGCGCCCTTGCGCACGTAGTCGCCCACGTCGTAGTGGATGTCGGGACAGGCCAGGCCCAGGCCGTCGCGTCGGTCCGGGCTCAGCGTCAGGCGGTTGTTCGGGTCGGGCAAGGGTTCGAGGCTGATCGACAGGTCGACCCCGTAGGCCGATCGCCGGCGGATCTCGTCGTCGAGTTCCGGGCCGACCAGGCCGAGCTTCAGCGCCTGCGTGGTCGCCGGGCCCACGCGGCTGATGTTGTTCAGGATCATTTTGTTGCTCGAATATTCCGAGCGGAAGGCGCCGTCGCGCGGGCCCACCAGGCAACTGCTTTGCGCCGGGCCGCGACCGGTCCAGATCGGCTCGTTGGCCAAAAAGGTGCAATGGAAACCCGAGTGGTCCATCATGTTGCGGCCCACCTGGTCGGAGCTGTTGGCGATGCCGCGCGGGTTGGCCGCGTTGGCGGCGATCAGCAGCAGGCGCGGCGTCTCGACCCCGTTGCAGGCGAACGCGAAAGCACGCGCGCTGGCCTTGTGCGACTTCTTCTGCGCGTCGTACCAGTGCACGGCGGTGACGCGGTTGTTGGCGTCGGTGTCTACCTTGTAGACCACGGCTTCGGCCAGCAGCTTCACGCCCTTGGCCTCGGCGCGCGTCACGTGTTCGATGCCGTTGTACATGGCGCCGATCGGGCAGATCGGCTGGCAGTTGTTGTTGCCGCAGCAGGCCGGCCGCTCGCGCCAGGGCACGGTGTTGCGGCCCTGCGGGATCGGCACCGAGCGGTAGCCGTGCGGGTTCACCACCTCGGCGAAGCGGCGGTCGGCATAACCCCAGGGGATCATGTCCATGGGATACGGTTTGCTGCGTTCCACCGGCGATTGCTGGGCCGGGTCGTTGGGGCCGGCCACGCCCATTTCTTCCTCGGCGCGGCAATAGAAGGGCTCGAGTTCGTCGTAGCTGATCGGCCAGTCGCGGCCCACGCCGTAGGTGCTCTTCATGCGCAGGTCCACCGGCAGATGGCGCCAGCACGAAGCCGCCCAATGCCAGGTGGTGCCGCCCACCACGCGCAGGTAACCCTGCTGGTAGCCGCTGCCGTTCGGGCCGGTGGCGTTCACGTAGTTGTTCTTGGGAAAATACAACGGCGCCGTGGCCAGCGGCGACTGCGGAAACAGGCCCTGGTAGTCCGAACCGACGCGGTTGGCGAACGGCATGTTGCGCCAGTTCTCCACCGCCTGGGCGCGCTGCACACGCGGGCCGGCCTCCAGCATCAGCACCGAATAGCCGCGTGCGGCCAACTGGTCGGCCATCATCGCGCCGACCACGCCCGAGCCCACTACCACCACGTCGGCGGTGGCGTCGCCGGCCGCATCGAAAACAGTTTGTTTGCTTGGCATGGTGTCAGCGGCTTGGCGAGGTGGATGGTGAAGCGGATGGCGTAGGTGGCATGGGTGGGGTCGTGGGCGGCGGCGCAGGGCTGCCGTTGACCGGCATCGGCGTACCCGTGGTCGGCGCGGCCGGCGCAGCCTTTTCAACCGGTGCCGACACGCGGATCGGTGGTGGGTCACGCGTCCACCAGGCCGGGCCGGCATTGCAATACGTGGGCGGCGACTGCCCGTCGCGCACAGGCTGGTACATGAGGGCCTGCGCGTACGAGACGACAGTGGTCCTGGACTCGGAGCTCACCGTGCCCGTGTACCAGGCAGCCACAACCGCCAGCGCCGTGTCGCGCAGACCAGCGGCCGTGGCGCCAGCGAGCAAGACCCTGGGCTCCTGCCCCGCCGTCACCAGGCCGGTCAGGCGCGCGGCCTGCGCCGCAAACCCGGTCGCCGCCGCCATCGCCGCATAGATGCGCCGCGCCGTCTCAGGCTCCAGCTCCGCATGGCCGGTGATCGCCCTGGAGAACGCCAGGAAGTCATTTTCGGCTGCGCTGGCGGCGGCAGAGGTGGGATCAGGCGCGGCCTGGCCCGAAGGCAGTCGGAACAGCGCCCCCATGCCCAGCAGCACTGCAGCGCCACCGATCAGCGTGCGCCGACGTGACAACAGCACGACGGGTTCGCTGATGGTGGAGTTGGGCCAGCAGCCGGCAACGGGCGGAGGTTGGGTGTGGGTCATGGTGAGCCGGACACGGGGCATCGCCGAGGCGCGCCCCGCGTTGCCCTTCGCCGGTTGTTGGATTGATTTTGATGTGGTGGCGAGCACTGCCAGTATCACGGCCGAACCGGGTGCCGTCATGGCCGGGAATCGCTTTTGCGTGTCGGACAAATACCGACGTGGGGAGCTGTTCGGCCTTTCCGGGGCTGTCGAATCGGCCAACCGCAAGTTAAAACTCCGTTGGCGCTGAGCCAGTCGAAGCATCGTCGGTCCATTCAGCCGGTTTAGTCAGCGATAGTTGACTTGAGCCGCTGTGCTTGCCACCGTGTCGGCGACCGTTGACTTGTCCCCTCTCCCGCGTGCGG
>JAQGMQ010000586.1 GCA_028292305.1 Rhodoferax sp. | reverse complement strand
GAAGCGGCAGATCACCATGTAGCCCAGCGCCAGCAGCAGCCCGGGCACCACGCCGCCGAGGAAGATCTTGATCAGCGACTGGTTGGCGATGACGGCATAGATGACCATCGGGATCGATGGCGGGATGATCGGCCCGAGCATGGCCGCCGCAGCGATCACCGCACCCGGATAACCGACCTTGTAGCCTTCCTTCTGCATGGCCGGCACCAGCGCCGTGCCCACTGCCGTGGCGTCGGCCACGGCCGAACCCGAGATGCCCGACATGATGAGGTTGGTGACCACCGCCACCTGCGACAGCGCACCGCGGAAATGGCCGACGAAGGCCATCGACCATTCCACCAGCCGGCGCGTCACGCCGCCTGAATTCATCAGCTCGCCGGCCAGGATGAACAGCGGGATCGACAGCAGTGCCGCGCTGTCCACGCCGGTCAGCATGGTCAGCGGCAGCATCACCGCGTCGCCAAACGGATCGGCCCGCAGCATGAAGCCGACCACGCTGGCCACCACCATGGAGAAGGCCACATCCATGCCGAGCAGCAGCAGCCCGAGGAACACGGCGACGATGGTGGCGAGCATCATGCGGCGTCCCTCGCGCGGGGCATGGCCATGGCGACCAGCCGCAGCAGGCAGGTCAGCCCGATGCTGACGGTGCCGAGCAGGATGGCGCTGTAGGGCACGGCATTGGTCAGCGGCGTGCCGAGGATGGGCTGCATGGCCGACACGTCGATCACCGCCCAGGCCTTCCAGTGGATCAGCACACAGACCGCCAGCGTCAGCGCCTCGAAGACGGCCTCGCGCAGTGCCAGCCAGCGCCGCGAGAGGTGTCTGGCGAACAGGTCGATGCGCAGGTTTTCACGCGCGGCGTAACCCAGCGCCATGCCGCAGAACACCAGCCACACCAGGCCGACCTTGGCCAGCTGGTCGTGCGCATCGAAAGAGCTTTTGACGGTGTAGCGGTCCACCGCCTGCGCGAAGCAGAAGAACACCAGCGCCAGCATGCCGACGGTGACGAAGAAGCCGTTCAACCAGGCCAGGCCGCGTTCGACGCGCGCCAGCCATCCGGTGGGGCGCGGCAGGGGCAAGGTGGCGTTGTGCGGCGGTACGTCCATGGAAACAGACATGCCGCGCCTTCAGTCCTGCAGCTTGCGGATGCGGTCCACCGTGCCGACGGGCCAGAGCTTGCCCTCATAGGGCAGGTGCACGTCTTTCAGTGCGCTGCGAAAGGCGGCGCGGTCGGGGATGTTGTAGGTGCCGCCGGTCTTCCTGATCATCTCGATCGATTCAGCGTCGAGCTTCTTCGTCTCCGCCGTGCTGACCTCGCCACCGGCCTGCGCGGCCTTGACCAGCGCGCTGCGTTCGGCGTCGGAAAGCGTGCGCCAGAGGCGGTCGGACATGAACCAGCCGGTGAGCTCGTACACGTGGTCGGTGGCGGCCCAGTATTTGGCCACCTCATAGAACTTGAGCGGCATGGACAAGTCGAAGCCGTTGTCCTGGCCGACCACGGTGCCGCGCGACATGGCGGTGTAGATGTCGAGCATGCCCATCGGCGTGACCTGCACACCCAGCGTCTCGAAGGTCGACTTGAGGATCTCGATCGACGGCACCCGCAGCCGCATGCTCTTCAGGTCTTCGGGCTTGTTGATCGGGCCCTTGGTGGTCTGCACCGCGCGGGCCGAGCGCTGGCCGAACGCGCCGACCACGCGGATGCCGGTCTTGCCGGCGGCGTCTTCATAGAGCTTCTTGAACTCGTCGGTGTTGGCCACTTTCTCGGCCGACTCGGCGCTCTTGAACAGGTAGGGCACGAACAGCAGGCTCATCGACTCGGCGCCCTTCAACTGGGTCAGCGCGGCCAGGCCGAAGTAGCCCATCTCGAGCGTGCCGAGCTGCATCGACGAATACATCTGGTTGATGTCGCCGAGTTGTCCGTCGGTGAAGACTTGCACCTTGAGCTGGCCGTTGGATTCCTTCTCGGCCACCTCGGCGAAGCGCAACATGGCCTTGTGCCAGGGGCTGCCCTGGCTCGAGATGGTGCCGATGCGGATCTTGCGTTCGGCCTGCGCGGGCAACGCGAGCAAGGCCGTGGCCAGGGCCACCGCCAGCCAGGTGAGTAGTTTCGTGCGCATGTCTGTCTCCTTCTGTTGTTGTGCTGAATGCTCGAACGGGGATGCTTGAACTCGGATGCGCGAACGCGGACTGGGCAGGCCTACCAGTTCCAGTGCACCGGCGGCACACCGGCCACCGGCGCGCGGAACACCGCGATCGCCGTGCCGCTGACCGAGCCCACATAGGCCGTGCGCAGATCGGCGCCGCCGAAGGCGATGCTGGTCACGTTCGGCAGCACGCGGGCCGGGTTCTGGTAGAGCAGGGTGCGGTCGAGCGTGTTGTCGGCCACAGCCGCGCGCACGCGTGCCATGTGGCCGGCTTCGGTGTCTTCGGCCACCTGGTGCCAGCGGCCGTCGGGCATGACGCGGATCACGCGGTTCGACGCCACGGCGGTGATCCACAGGCCGCCTTCGGCGTCGAGGCTGAGCCCGTCGGGCAGGGTGTCGTCGTCGAACTGCGCCAGCACCCGCCGGTCGGCCAGGCTGCCATCGGGTGCCAGCGCATAGGCCACGACGCGGTGCGAGAACGTCTCGTTGATGCACATCGACCGGCCATCCAGCGCGATGCGGCATTCGTTCGGCGTGAACAGGCCCCGGGCCGCAACACGCGCGCTCGAAGGGCGGTCGACGCTGTCGATGACGGCGATGAAGCCATCGCCAATGTCCGACCTGAAATGGTGGCGACCCGCGCCGGGGTGGCTGCTGAACATCACCGTGATCCAGACCCGCTCCCGGTCGTCGAGCCAGACGAAATTCACCGCCGGCAGCCGCTCGCCGGCGATCTCGGTCAGCCAGGGTTCGCGCCGGCCGTCGGCATGCAGGCGCCACACACCGCCCTCGGCGCCGAGGTTGGCGACCAGCAGGCTACCGTCCCGCAGAAGGGCGATGCCGTTGGGCATGAAGTCGGTGTCCTCGCGGCGTTCGGCACAGCCGATGCGGGTCTGCGTGCCGTCGGCGTCGATGCGCTGCACGCCGCCGCGCCAGTCGGGGCAATACAGCGTGCCGGCGCGGGTGGCGAGCACACATTCGGGGCGCATCAGGTCCCGGCCCACGAAGGACACCTGGTCGAGGTCGAGCTGGAATTCTTGGGTCATCTGCGGGTTGTCTTCGCTTGCGGACATGGCTGCGCCTGCGGGGCGAATGGCTCCGGCGTGTGTGGCGCGGCGGTGATGGGGTAGTGGCGGCGCGGGCCGTCAGCCGTGGCAGCCGGGCGGCGCGTGGCGCCGGGCCCAGAGGGATGCAGTCATGTGTGTCTCCGCTATTCTTGTGCTGGCATCGTGCATGAATTCGCGGGCCGACGGCGTCTTATTTTGGCTGGCCTGCATCGTCGGCTGCGATGCCTGGGTGCGGACCTACCGCGTGAACGATTCGACGGCCGTGGGCAGCTGTGGCGCGCGCCATGTGTAGCGCGGGTCGAGCACGTCGCGGCTGGCGTCCGCGCCGGTCCAGGTGACGCCCAGCAGACCCATCAGCGTATGGCCCGACCAGTCCGAGCGCAGGGGCACCTGGTCCCGCCCGGGCGGCAGGGCCTGCGCCGGTGCCTGCCACAGCAGGGTGGGGATGCGGTAGCCCGATTCGCTGAAGGCGCTGTGGCCGGCGTTGTTGCTGCCGTGGCCCACCTCCTGGCCGTGGTCCGACAGATACA
>JAQGMQ010000610.1 GCA_028292305.1 Rhodoferax sp. | reverse complement strand
CGAAGCGGTACAGCAGCTCCTGCGCCTGGTCCAGCGAGAGGTTGTCGGCACTTACCTCCACGTTCAGCAGCACCAGGTCCACGTCGAGGAAGAAATACAGGTCGACGTGCACGATGTCGAGCTTGATCGCAGCGTCGCCCAGGCGCGGGGTGACCCGCACCGAGGCCACGTCGTGCCGGCGGAACACACGCATCGGCGAGCCGGTGGCGGCAGCGCCCTTGCCGCCGCGGGCCCGGCCTTCGCCGTACAGGAAGCGCTGCACATACGGCAGGAAGGTCACGAACTCGTTGTAGTGGCGCTCGTGAAAGGCTTCGCTGCTGCCGTTGTATTCGTCCACCACTTCGCGCCAGGGCGAGCGGTCGCCCATGTCGGCCAGCAGTTGCCAGGGCTTGGCATGTTTTCCCTCCGAGCCGCGCACCGGCATGAGGCGCAGCGGCCACAGCAATGCCTGCTGAAAGTGGCGCACGCTGGGAGGGTTGGCGGTCGCACTGCCGAAGGTGGCGCCGGGGTTGGTTTCAGTGAGCATCGTGCAGGCCGGGGTCTGGTTGTATGCGAAGTGTATGCCGGCCGGGGTGCGCCTGTGTGCGCAGTTGCGCGATGGCTACAGTACGGAAACGTTCCGGTTTTGTCCCCTCTCCGGCGTGCGGGAGAGGGCGCAACGCCGCTCAATCCTCCAGCAGCCGCACCCGCACGCTCTTGCCCTTCACCTTGCCATTGGCCAGCTTCTGCTCGGCTTCCTTGGCGATGCGGCGGTCCACGGCGACGTAGGTCGACCATTCGTTCACGCTGATCTTGCCGACCTGCTCGCGTGTGTAGCCCGCGTCGCCGGTCAGTGCGCCCAGCACGTCGCCGGCGCGGATCTTTTCCTTGCGGCCACCGACGATCTGCAGCGTGGCCATGGGCGGCACGAGCGGTTCGGTGCTGGCCGGGGTCAGCTCGTCGAGCTTGTGCCAGTCGGACTCGCGGCCCTGCAGCTGTTCGATGCGGCCCACGAAGCCCATCTCGTTCAGGCTGGCCAGGTTCAGCGCCCAGCCTTCCTGGTCGCCGCGGCCGGTGCGGCCGATGCGGTGGATGTGCACCTCGGCGTCGGGCGTGACGTCGACGTTGATCACGGCTTCCAGCTGGGCGATGTCGAGCCCGCGCGCGGCCACGTCGGTGGCCACCAGCACGGAGCAGCTGCGGTTGGCGAAGCGCACCAGCACCTGGTCGCGTTCGCGCTGCTCCAGCTCGCCGTACAGCGCCAGCGCGCTGAAGCCTTGCTCCTGGAGGAACTGCACCAGGTCCTTGCACTGCTGCTTGGTGTTGCAGAAGGCCAGGCTGCTCACCGGGCGGTAGTGGTTCAGCAGCAGGCTCACGGCCTGCAGGCGTTCGCTTCGGGTGACTTCATACCAGCGCTGGCGGATCTTGTGTTCCTCGTGCTGGGCCTGCACGGTGATCTGCTGTGGGTCGCGCATGAACTGCTGGCTGATCTTGGCGATGCCTTCCGGGTAGGTGGCCGAGAACAGCAGGGTCTGCCGGTCTTTCGGGCATTGCTTGATGACGGTGGCCATGTCGTCGAAGAAGCCCATGTCGAGCATGCGGTCGGCCTCGTCCAGCACCAGCGTGTTCAGCGCCGACAGGTCCAGGTTGCCGCGCGCCAGGTGGTCCATGATGCGGCCCGGCGTGCCCACCACGATGTGTGCGCCGTGTTCCATGCTGGCGATCTGGCCGCGCATGGCGACGCCGCCGCACAAGGTGACGACCTTGATGTTTTCGGCCGCGCGGGCCAGCCGGCGGATTTCGGTGGTGACCTGGTCGGCCAGCTCGCGCGTCGGGCACAGCACCATCGACTGGATGGCGAAGCGGCGCGGGTTCAGGTTGGCCAGCAGGGCCAGGGCGAAGGCGGCGGTCTTGCCGCTGCCGGTCTTGCCCTGGGCGATCAGGTCCTTGCCGAGCAGGGCCAGCGGCAGGCTTTCGGCCTGGATCGGCGTCATCTGCAGGTAGCCCAGCTGCTCCAGGTTGGCCAGGGTCTCGGGGCTCAGGGGCAGGCTGGCGAAACTGGTTGCCGCGGGTTTGGATTGGGTTGCGTTCATGGGTCGATTATCCGGGCCGGGCGGAACACGGGGCCGCAACGTGGGCGCGGCGTCGTTTTAGCGTCATTTTGGCGACATGAGCGTCAACTGGCCGTCACATGAACTGCCTACAGTCACGCTTGGTCCGAAAAACATAACCTCAAAAAACCAATGTACAAAATCCTTGCCCTGAGCCTCGTCGCTGCCGCTTCCATTACCGCCTGTGGCGGAAGCGATGGCCCGGCCCCTTACCCCACGCTCGACGGCAAGGCCCCGCTGGTCATCGGCCACCGCGGCCTGCCCGGCCTGTATCCCGAAGAAACCCGCGCTTCCTACGAAGGCGCGGCCGACGCGGGCGCCGATTCGCTCGAGCTCGACGTGCACCTCAGCAAGGACTGCGTGCTGGTGGCGCGCCACAACCCCTGGCTCAGCGACAACACCAACATCACCGAAGTGGCGCTGACCAACGCCGCGGTGGCGGCCCGCAAGCGCACCGTGCCCGGCGTGCTGGTGCCGGTGACCTATTCGCTTGCCACCTACGGCGGCCCGGCCGCCTACCTGAGCGACCGCACGGTGGCCAACGACCCGAAGTCGGTGCTCAAGTCACTCATCGTTGACGGCGAGGACCACACTGGCGACTGGTCGATCACCGACTTCAACGCCGCCGAACTCAAGGAATGGATCGGCGGCACGACATTCGATGCCGCGGCGCAGCGGCCAGCGCGCTGAACGGCCAGTACCCGGTGCTGACGATGCAGGAGATCATCGAT
>JAQGMQ010000563.1 GCA_028292305.1 Rhodoferax sp. | reverse complement strand
AGCGGAAGTTCCCGGCCCGCAACAGTACCACCCCCGGAGGTTGAGAAGATTCCGTAGCGAGCGGGCCAATGTCGCGTCGAGGACCGGAGCCGTACGCCTGTACGGTGAGGACCGCAGACGCGAGATTGGCCCGCGCAGTAGGAATATTCTCAACCTCCCCGCGCCTTTCCCAAAATCCACTCCGTAAACCCCGCCACCAGCGGATGTTCACAAGCCTCATGCCGGCACACCATGTAATACGCATGCTTCGCCGGCACGCTGTTCTGAAACAGCCGCACCAGCCGCCCCTCCGCCAGGTCATCACCAACAAGCAGGCTGTCCCCCAACGCCGCGCCCTGCCCGTGCAGCGCCGCTTCGATGGCGATGTGCGCATTGCCCATCTCCGTCATGCGGTACCCCGCCGCGGGCGCGCCGCTGGCGAGCAACCACCGCGTCCACTCGGCGCCGCCGTCTTCGCACAGCAGGATGTGGTTCTTCAGATCCTCCAGCGTGCGCACGCCCTGGGGCCCGTTGATCATGGCCGGGCTGCATACGGGGAACAGCTCCACGTGGCTTAACAGCCGCACCTGCCGCTCGGGCCAGATGCCGGTGCCGTAGCGGATGCACACGTCGACCGAAGGCAGGTAGACCTCCTTGTCATCGTTCGATGCGATCAGCCTCAGGCGCACCTCGGGGTGGGCGATCATGAACTCGCCGATGTGCCGCGTGAGCAGGCGCGAGGTAAGGCCCACCGGCGCCGACACCACCAGGTCGCCGACCATCACCGTATCACCCAGGCGGGCCGCGGCCGAGGCGATCATCTGGAAGGCCGCGCGGATGGATGGCAGGAAGGCCTCGCCATGCGGCGTGAGCTTGAGGCGGGTCTTGTTGCGGGTGAACAGCTGCACGCCGAGGGCGTCTTCCAGGATGCGCAGCTGGTGGCTCACGGCGCTGGGCGTGACGCTCAACTCATCGGCGGCCTTGACCACGGTGAGGTGCCGGGCCGTGGCATCGAAGGCACGCAAGGCGTTCAAGGGGGGCAGCCGGGTGCGCGTCTTCAGCTGCTTCGCGGGGTCTTGCATGGGGGCGTTTTTAGTTGTTCTGGCAAAGGGGCATTGGGGCATGCAAGGTTCAGGCCACAATCCGCGTTTTCCCTGGTTTGGCCCTTTTCGGGGCCGTTGAGATGCTGAGATTTTTTGCGTATCAAGGCGCTTTTAATCTCGGTTTGCAGGGCCGGCCATCCTCACTACCATCCGCTTGTCTTTCGCTCATGGTACTGAAATGGAACACGCTGAAACCAACTCTCCAGTCACGCAACGCCTTTGGGGCGCGCGGTTCAAGTCCGAGCCATCGGCCGCGCTGAAGGCCCTGTCGCGGTCCGAGCCCAGCTTCTTCCGGCTGGTGCCCTACGACCTGGCCGGCTCGCGCGCCCATGCCCGTGAACTGCAGCGGGCCGGCGTGCTGCAGGCCGACGAACTGGCCCAGTTGCTGGCCGCGGTGGACAAGGTCGAGCGCGAATACGCGGCCGGCGAGCTGCACCCCATCGAAGCCGATGAAGACGTGCACACCTTCCTCGAACGCGTGCTGACCCTGCGCCTGGGCGCCATCGGTGGCAAGCTGCGCGCCGGCCGTTCGCGCAACGACCAGGCCGCCAACGACCTGCGGCTGTACCTGCGCGACAAGTCCCGCACGCTGGTGACGATGGTGATCGAGCTGCAGAAGGCCCTGGTGGCCCAGGCGCAGCAGCACATCGGCACCCTGTCGACCGGCTTCACGCACCTTCAGCCGGCCCAGCCCATAGTGTTTGCGCACCACCTCATGGCGCATGCGCAGGCCGTGGGCCGCAACGTGGACCGCTTCATCGACTGGGACCGCCGCAGCGCGCGTTCGCCGCTGGGCGCGGCGGCGCTGGCGGGCTCGGCCATCTGCCGCTCGCCCGAGCTGTCGGCCAAGGAACTGGGCTACGACGCGCCTTGCGAAAACTCCATCGACGCCGTGGCCGCGCGCGACCATGTGTGCGAATTTCTGTTCATCGCCAGCATGCTGACGGTGGAGCTGTCGCGCCTGTCCGAAGAGGTGGTGTTGTGGTCGTCGCGCCAGTTCCAGTGGGTCGACCTGGACGACGGCTACTGCACCGGCAGCTCGATCATGCCGCAGAAGAAGAACCCCGACATCGCCGAACTCAGCCGTGGCAAGGCCGGCCGGCTGATCGGCAACCTGGTGGGCATGTTGTCGGCGCTGAAGTCGCTGCCACTGGCCTACAACCGCGACCTGGCCGAAGACAAGAGCGCCTCGTTCGACAGCATCGACACGCTGTCGCTGGTGCTGCCCGCCATGGCCGGCATGATCGCCACCATGCGCGTCAACGTGGACCAGCTGAAGCGCCAGGCGCCGCTGGGCTTCACGCTGGCCACCGAAGTGGCCGACTGGCTGGCGGTGAGCGGCGTGCCCTTCAGCGAAGCGCATGAGATCACCGGCGCGCTGGTCAAGGCCTGCGAAGCCAAGGGCATCGAACTCAGCGAAGTCTCGGTGGAGTTGCTGGCCGAGGTCGACCCGCGGCTCAAGCCCGAGGTGCTGAAGCACCTGACGCTGGACGCCGCCGTGGCCGCGCGCCATGGCCAGGGCGGCACCGCACCCGAACGTGTGCGCGAGCAGATCGCCCGCATGTTGGCCACCATCGACAGGCAGGCCACCTGGGCCGGCAACTACAAGGGGCCGCGATGCTGACACCCAACGCCACCGCCCTCGCCTCGCCCGCGGCCACGGGCAGCGCCGCCGACCCGCGGGACATGGCCGGCATCTCGCACCTGGAACACGTGCCGCGCCGCTACTGGGGCCGCTACCTGGCCACCGCGCTGATCCTGGTGGCCGTGCTGTTCGTGGTCAACGCGTTCGCGCGCGGCAAGATCGAATGGAGCTACGTGCGCCAGTTCCTCACGGCGCAGTCGATCCTCACCGGGCTGGTCAACACCGTCATCATGAGCATCCTGGCGATGGCGCTGGGCATTGCGCTGGGTGTGGTCACGGCGGTGATGCGGCTGTCGAGCAACCCGGTGCTGAGCTGGGTGGCGCGCACCTATGTGTGGCTGTTCCGCGGCACACCGGTCATCCTGCAGTTGCTGCTGTGGTTCAACCTGGCGCTGGTGTTCCCCACCATGGGCATCCACGGCGTGTGGGAGATGCGCACCGTGGACCTGATGACGCCGTTCCTGGCAGCGCTGCTGGGCCTGGGCATCAACCAGGGCGCCTACACCTCCGAGGTGGTGCGCGCCGGGCTGCTGTCGGTCGACGTGGGCCAGTACGAGGCCGCCAAGTCCATCGGCATGCCGCGCCTGCTGGCGCTGCGCCGCGTGATCATTCCGCAGGCCATGCGCGTGATCATCCCGCCCATCGGCAACGAGTTCGTCGGCATGATCAAGCTGACCTCGCTGGCCAGCGTGATCCAGTTCTCCGAGATATTGCACAACGCGCAGAACATCTACTACGCCAACTCCCGGGTGATCGAGCTGCTGCTGGTGGCCGCC
>JAQGMQ010000547.1 GCA_028292305.1 Rhodoferax sp. | reverse complement strand
GTTGAAGGACAGGATGCCGCCGAACGTGAGCAGCACGAACAGCATCACCGCGGGAATCGGGTTCTTGATGGACCAGGAGGAAACATTCATGGCAGGTATTCCTTCAAGGCTTTGCAGGCGCCATGGCGGAAGCGGGCGGCGTGGCGGCAGCCGGGGCGTCGTTGATGCGCACCAGATCGCCGTCGTTCAAAAAGCCCGCGCCGGTGACCACCAGCCGCGCGTCGGCCGGCAGGCCACCGGTGACTTCGGTGCGGTCGTTGGCCTGACGGCCGGTCTGCACCTTCAGTTGCTTCACGCGGCCGAGCGCCGGGTTGCCGGCCTCGGGCGTCACGCGGAACACGTAGTTGAAACCATCACGCGCCACCACGGCCAGCTGCGGCACGGTGAGCGCCTGGCTGCTGCCCAATTGAAATGCGCCGCGGGCAAACATGCCGGGCCGGGCCGACACGGCCGCCGCGCTGTTCACCGGCGGCAGGTCCACATAGACCAGCGCCGAACGCGTCTGTGGGTCGACGGTGGGCGCGATCATGCGCACCTTGCCCTGCAGCTGCGCGCCGCTGGCCGTGGTGATGAGCGCCACGCCGCCGGGCTGGATGCGCCCGAGTTCGCTGGACGTGACTTCGGCGCGCCATTCGAGCCGGCCGCCGCGGATCAGCCGAAACAGCTCGGTGCCGCTGGCCAGCACCGCGCCCACCGTGGCATTGCGGGTGGAGATGATGCCGGCGTCCGGCGCCAGCACCTGGGCCTGGCGCAGCCGCAGCTGCTGCGACGCGAGCGTGGCCTTGGCCGCTTCAACCTTGGCCTTGGCCGTCTCGGCGGTGGTCAGGTACTGGTTGATCTGCTGCGTGCTCAGCGCGCCGGTGGCTTGCAAGGTGCGGGCGCGTTCGGCGTTGCCGGTGGCATCGCTGGCATTGGCCTCGGCCTCGAGCAGGCTGGCCCGCGCCTGGGCCACGTCGGCCTGCACCGGCTCGGGGGCGAAGGTGGCCAGCACCTGGCCCTTCTTCACCACGTCGCCCACGTTGACGCGCACCTCGGTCAGGCGCAGGCCGCTGGCCTCGGAGCCGATCACCGCCTCCTGCCAGGCGGCGATGTTGCCGTTGGCGTTGAGCTGCAGCGGCCAGGTGCCGGCCTGCGGCAAGGTGGTGGTCACGGTCATCGCCGGTTTGGGCGTGGCGGCGGGTTTGTTGTCGGCGGCGGATGACTTCAGCGAGAAGAAGCCCGCGGCGCAGAACAGCACGGCACTGGCGGCGATCAGGGAAAGGGTGAACGGCGAGCGGGGCAGATGTTTCATGGTGATCGAAGAAATGAACGTCATTGGAACTTTGACCGTGGTGCGGCGCGGGTCAGCGCTGGCCAGAAGTGCTGCTGGCAACGGGTGATGCAACGGCTGATACCGCGCGGTTGTCATCCACCGACCAGCCCCCGCCCGCGGCGCGGTACAGGGCCACCCAGGCCGACCAGCGCTCGCGCTCCAGCGACAGCAGCGAGGTCTGCGAAGCGAGCTGCTGGCGGCGCGCATCTTCCAGTTCCACCAGGCTGGCCAGGCCGCCCTTGTAGCGGGCCTCGGTGGCGTTGAACGACACCTGGTAGCCCTCGACCGCGGTGTTGGCGTCGCCGAAGCGGTTGGCCGCGCTGTCCAGGTTGACCAATGCCTCCTCGACTTCGCGCACGGCCTGGCGGGCCTTGGCGCGGTACAGGGCCGCGGCCTCTTCGTAACGCGCTTGGGCCGAGGCTTCGTTCGCGGCACGCCGGCCGCCGTCGAAGATCGGCAGGCTCACCGACACCGGCCCGATCGACCAGGTGTTGAGATGCGTGCCCTCGCCGCCGAAACGCAGGTAACCCGTGCCGATCGAGCCGTTCAACGTCAGCCGTGGATAACGCTGCGCATAGGCATTGCCGACTTCGGCGCTGGCCGCGGCCACTTCGCGTTCGGCGGTGAACAGGTCGGGCCGCTGGACCAGCACCTGCGCCGGCAGCGACGCAATGGCAAACAGCGTGGGCTGGGTGGACGGCGCCCTGGCTTGCGCCAACTGGCGCCGCAGGCTCGGCTCCTCGAGCCCACTCAGCGCCACCAGTGTCTTCACGTCGACATCGCACAACGCGCGTTGCTGCGTGACGCGGGCCGAGGCTTCGGCGCTGCTGGCGCGGGCCAGGGCGGCCGTGGCCGGGGCCTGGAAGCCGGCCCGTGCGCTCAGGTCGGCCAGGCGCGCGGTTTCGCTGCGCGAGCCGGCGTCGGACTGTGTCACCGCCAGTTGACGTTCGCAACTGCGCAAGCTGAAATAGGTGTTGGCCACCTCGGCGGTGACCGACACGCGTGCGTCGTGCCAACCCGCATCGGCACCATCGGCGCGGGCCTGGGCGGCGTCCAGCGTGGCGCGGTTGCCGCCAAACAGATCGATCTCCCAGCTGGCCTGCAACGTGCCCTGCAACGTGGTGGCCAGGCCGCCGGTGGATTCGGAAAAGCCGCGGCTGGCGCTGGCCGAGGCGTCGACGCTCGGCCCCAGGGCGGCCGCGGCGGTGGTGCGGGCGGCACGGGCCTGCGCCACCCGTGAACGCGCGGTGGCGACGGTCGGGCTCACGGCTTGCGCCGCGTCGATCAGACTCACGAGCAAGGGATCGTCGAGTTGTTGCCACCACTGGTTCAGGCCGTTGAGCGTTCCCTGGTGCGGCAGCGGCGCCTGCCACTGCAGCGGTGCGGCCACCGGTACCGCCGGTGGCCGCGGCGGCGTTGCGCAGGCCGCGAGCAACAGACTGCACAACAAGGCCGGCGTCATGCGAAGCAGCTTGGTCTTCATGTTTTTGTTTTCCTTGTCCTGGGGGCGGGCACAACCGCCTGTGTGGCGGCAGCGCGCCTGCGCACTTCCAACTCGATCAGCGCCATGGCTTCTTCGATGAGCCGCGGCGTCCAGGCCTCGATCGCCTTGGCGGTCTTGATCAGGCTCGGCCGGATGGTCTGGATCACCTCCTGGTTGACGAACAGCATCACCGCCAAGGACGAGATCGAAAACGCCAGCCGGTGCACGTCGTCGTCGGCGCGCTTCAACCCCAGGTGACGGCACAACACGCCGACCATCGCGGCATGCGGCTGCTGGATGTCGTGCATCAGCTCTTCGGCCCACTGGCTTGAAGGCTCGAGCATTTCGCGGATGTGCAGGCGCAGGCATTGCTGCACCATCTCGCCCTGCTTCATCGGCTCGAGGAAGTGCGTGAAGAAGGCCTCGAGCGCACCGCGGGTCGACAGGCCCGGCTGCCTGAACAGCGGCATCATGTCGCGCGGGCTGCCCAGCGGCTCGGTGAAGGTGGCCTTGTACAGGCCGGTCTTGTCGCCGAAGTAATAACTGATGGCGGCGATGTTCACACCGGCGGCCTGCGCGATCTGGCGCGTGGAAGTCTTGGCGAAGCCCTTGTCGGCGAACAGCCGCAGCGCGGTGTGCAGCAGGCGCGTGCGGGCCTCGGCGCCGTCGCTGCGTTGCGCGCGGACCGCGATGATGTTGGGTTCGGACGGGTTGCCCGGGGAGCGTGGTTCGGCGATGTCCATGGCTGCGGATTAAAGCACAACATCAAACGTTTGATTGAATTAGCCAGGCAAGGCTTTCGCCGTGGCAGCGATACAGCCCGTCGATTTCTTTACCACCGCTTTACGGCTACGCTACCTCGGCTTCGCGTGGCACTCCTGTAATCGACCTGCGCTGGATGCCTCGCATCGACACCGAAGGCAAGGTTGGTTTCCCCGGCCGAACCCCGCCAGCGCTGGCCGGGACGGCGTGGCCAAAATTTTGGCCACGCCCCATTTGCGCAGACGCGCCAGGAGTTTTCATGAAGAAGAAATTGGGCCGGGTTCTGACCTCGGCAGGCATTTTGACTTTGGGTCTGGGACTCATCGCACCCGTGGCTTTTGCCGCGGGTCCTTCGGTGCCCGACCTCTACATCGGCGGCAACATCTCCGTGAACCGCACCGCCGATCTGGGCGGCAAGATCGATTCGGGCCTGGCCAGCCAGGGCATCGCCTCCAACAGCGGGGCCGACAAGTCGAGCACCGACCCGAGTCTGCGCCTGGGCTACAAGTTCACGCCGAACTTCGCGCTGGAAGCCAGCTACGACCACATCGCCTCGCACGACGTGAACTCGACCATCACGTCACCCAATGGCGACACGGCCAGCGGCCACTGGAAGGCCAACGGCCTGGGTGTGCATGCGGTGGGCATTTTCCCGATCGACCAGAAACTGTCGGTCTATGGCCGCGTGGGGGTGGAGCAGTTCCACACCAAGTTCGACCTGGCGTCCAACGTCGGCGGCAGCACGGCCGTGTCGGCATCGGATGACAACACCTCGCTGGTGCTGGGCGCAGGCGCGAGCTACGCGATCAACAAGAACGTCGACACGGTGATCGAATACAACCGTTTCAACCACGTGGGTGATGCAGGCACCGGGCGCAGCGCGGTGAACCAGTTCAACGTGGGCCTGCGTTACCACTTCATGTAACGCCCAAGCCCCTTCGGCCGGGTCGGGAAAAGCGGGCATCTATCATTCGCTGCTTTCCAGCCCGGCCTCTGGCCCACCGCGACCGATGTTTCGATTCAACCTGGCCAGCGCCCTGCTGGCTTTTTCCATGGGTGTCGGCACCCTGGCGCACGCCGAGCCGGCAGCCGATGCCGCGCCGCTGGGCATGACGCTGGCCGAACTGCAGGCCGCCTACCCCGCGCTGCAACGCATGGCGCACCCGGTGGTGGCGCCACACGGCCTCCGAGGCCAGTGGCGGCTGACCGATACACAGGTGGCCGGCCTGGCTTTTGAAACCACGTTTTTCTTCCAGGGGCAACGCGTGCAGCGCATCGAGCAACTGCGGGCCGATGCCGCACCGCCCTGCACGCAACAGGGCGAGTTCGGCGCCGTGGTGAGCGCTACCGGTTTGCAATACGGCGCGGGCTCGGCAGGGTTTGCGCCGCAGGGCCTGGACGCGTTCGGCACGGTGGGTGACGCCGATGTGTCGGCCCACCTGCAAGCCTCCGCCGGGTCGTGCGCGATCCGCATCATCTACAAGCCGACGGTGCTGCGCGACGCGTCGACGCTGTAGTTTGCGGAAGCCTTCCGCGGCCGAACCAGGCTACGCGGTGAAGACGGTCAACACGCCGGTGTAGCCATAGAGGTGGTTGCGCGCGATTTCTCCGCCCGCGAAGAAGCCCACCAGCGGCACGTCGCCCAACGCACGGCGCACGATCTGCATCTCGGCGCTCGGGCCACCGAAGTGCGGGCCGCCACGGCCGGCGCAGCTCACATACACGGCCCCGGCCATGCGCCGCGCCGGGTGCGGCGCCGACTCGGCCTCGGGCGCGGCCAGGGCGGTGGCGGCCTCGATCGGCATTTCCTCGGGCTCCAGCTCTTCACGGATCTCGGCACAGATGCGCACCAGGTCGGCACGCGCGGCCGCCATGTTGCGCTGGCAGAACGCCATGCGCGTGCCGGCCTCCACCGCTTCGGCCAATGCCACGCCCTGGCGCCCCGGGTCGAGCCCGATGATGTGCCGCACCACCACGTCGCTGCCGAAACTGCCGCTGCGGGCCACGGCGTCGCTGCCCGGCGTGCCTTGCGCGGGCATCAGGCCGACCAGGGTGGAACGGACGCGGGCCAGGGCCTCGCGTGGCTGCTCGAGCGTGGCGCCGAGATCGCGCATCAGCACCGCCAGCGCGGGCTCGTCGTCGAGCATGGTCACCACGTTCCCCTCAACGGCAGTGACACTGCGCACTGGCGCGATCGGCTGGCAGCCCTGGGTCACACGCGACACCAGCCGCACGCCTTCGCCAAAGGCCACGCCACTGAGTCCTCCGCTGAAGACACCGCGCGCGGCGCCGTGGCCCTTGATGTTGCCGTTGCCACCCACGGCGAACTGCACGGCCTTGGCGCGGCTCGAGGCCAGGCCGCCGAACAGGTAGCCGGTGTCGGTGCGCAACGCCATCTCGGCGATCAGGCCAACCACATCGGGCGTGCTGGCGTCCGCATGCACCAGGGCCGTGTGCGCCTCGAAGCCGATGCCCAGCGGCGCCACGCCGGAGAACACGCGGTACTGGTCGCTCGGCAGGCCGCACAGCATCACGGCCATGGCGGGTTCGTCGAAGTATTCGGCGTTGTTGGTGGCGATGCCCACGCCCACCGTGCCCGACCAGTCGGTCACCTCGGGCAGCTCGGCGCTCAGGTGGTCGAGGATTTCCTGGGCCTCCAGCGCATAGTGGTCGGTGATGTAGAGCAGGGCCAGCGTGGGCGCGCTTGCGTAGTCGGGCAAGGCCATGTGGGCGCGCAATTGCGCCAGCACCAGCCCGGCGGCCATGCGCCACTGCGGATGCGTTGCGTGGCCATAGGGGAAGAGTTTCATGGGCGGCTCCGCAGGGTCTCTGCTCAACAAGGATGGGGGCTAGCGCGGTCGCTTCTTGGCGGCGGCGCTGGACTTGGTGGCCGGCTTGCGGGCCGGCGTTTTCTTGGCTGCAGCACCCGTGGCCGGCTTGGCGGCCTTGGGTGCCGGCGTGGCCACCACAGCCAGCGGCTTGGTCGCCACCTTGGCAAATTCTTCGGCCTTCTTGAAGGCCTCTTTGGCGAAGTCCGCGGCCTTGCTGGTGTCGGCAGCGGTCTTGGAAGTGACGTCCTTCATGGCACTGGCGGCGATCTGCTGGAACTGCGTGGTCAGCGAATTCCACCACTGCAGCGGGTCGACGACGCCGGTTGCCTTGCCGTTGGCCGCGGCCGTGTCGGCCTCTTCAGTCTTGTCACCGGGCGCTTCTGCGGCAGCGGGCGCCTGCGCCGGTTCGGGGGCCTTCGGCGCTGCCGACGCAGCGGACGGCGCCGGCGTCTTGATCTTGAAGGCATCGGCCAGGTCGCCCATGCTGAAGTTCATGCCCTGCAGGGTAGCCAGGGTCATCTTCTGCACTTCCAGCGCCTGGATGGTGGCCTTCAGCGCGGTGGCGTTCTGGTCGAGCCAGAACTGCACGGCCTTCAGCTCGTCGATGCGCTTGTCGAGCTCTTCCACGTTGATGGTCGGCGCCACCCAACCGCCGAGCTTCGGCATCTGCGGCAGCTTCTGCGCCGCGCCCTTGGTCAGGTTCTGCAGAAAATCGAAACCGGGCACGAATTTGCTGAAGTCGAAGTTGGGGGAATCGCTCATGTGGCTTGTCTCCAGTGAAGGTGGCTGAACTTTTATTTTGACGTAACAGCTTACTCCAATGCGCCCCTGGCAAGCTTCGCGCGCTTGCCCAGCCCACCGGCCTCACCCATTGGCCTTGCGGCTCGCGAGCGCCTCAATGCTTGTGCGGGTCCTGTGCCGACGCGGCACCGCCCGGTGCGCTGGTGGCCACGGGCAGCTTGAGCTGCAGCTGGCTTTGCACACCTTGCGCGTCCTTGAACAGCAGTGTCATCGGCACGGTGCTGTCTTTGGGCAAAGCGGTTTTCAGGTCCATCAGCATCACGTGGAAGCCACCGGGCTTGAGCTCGACCGTGGTGCCCGCGGGCAGGTCGAGCGCGGGCACGGCACGCATGCGCATCACGTCGCCTTCCATCTTCATCTCGTGGACCTCGGCAATGCCGGCGATGGGAGTGGACACGCCGACCAGGCGCGTCCCCTCCTTGGCCGTGATCTTCATGAAGGCGCCGGTGCCCTTCTGGCCCTGCACGGTGGTGCGTACCCAGGCGTCTTTCACCTCGACGGTCTGTGCAAGCAGGGAGCCGCTGGCCAAGGCCAGCGCGGCGGCCATCCATTTGAATCGGTACATGTTCATGGTGTGAATCTCTATGGTTTCAATGTTGGTGGCCGACGGCTTCGGACGGAATCACTTCCAGCAGCGCGGCCGGGCTCTTGAGCCCCTTGGTCGACGTGCCGGAAGCGGGGATCTGCGCCCAGTCGACGGCGCCGGTTTCGCAGCTCTGCAGCACCTTGAACCACAGCGGCCCCGCTGCATCCGAGAGGCTGCCGCGCAGCACGAATTCGTCGAAATAGGCGTCGGGCAAGAAGTTCTCGCGGGCCGCGGCGGTCCAGGTGATTTCGACCACGCCCTCGGTGACCGCCTGGCCGTGGCTGGTGTAGGGCTTGTCGAGTTTGCCGACCTGCGTGGACAACACCCAGCCGGCCTTGGGCAGCGGCTTGGCCCCGCGAAAACCAGCCGGGATCGACACGCGGATCGCCTTGGTGGGCGAGCCGTCGCAGCCATGGCCCACATTGAACACGGCGCGGTAGCCGTTGTTGGCCAGCGCCGCGGGCTCATCGAGCGAAACGTGGGCGAAAGCGGCGGAGGCGGCAGCGGAGATGGCGCATGCGGCGGCGAACTTGGAAACAGGAAAAGAGGTCATGGTCGTATCCAGTGAACGTGGCGGAAGGCCACGCCGGCGCCAGGTGGCGCCAAGTATCGAATCCGCCGGCGCACGGGGGTCGTGCACGGCGGGAGCGTTCAAGACTTCAGGAGACGACGGGGGGCCCGCGCCCAGGCGGTGGCGCGGCCGTCAGCGCCGCGATGTGGGCCGACGGGATGCTGCGCAGCACATGCGCGAGCGGCTGGGCCGGCTCGGCACGCAGCGAGAGGTTGGGCGGCGGCGGTGCGTTCAGCGCCACGCACAAAGGGCAATCGAGCAGATGGCCCGCTGCGGCCTGGCCGCCATCAGCCGACTTCATCACCAGCTTCACCGAACCCGCGCTGGAACACACCAGCTCCATCGCCTGCGGCCGCACCAGCGGTGAGGCGATGGCGGCGGTGAGCGACAGCGCGAAGCACAACAGCACCCAGCGCACGAGGCGGCGGGCAAGGCTGTGGGGGTGGGCCAGGCGGTGCATCGGCCGATTATGGCCGACGGCGCGCGCCAGGCCGCTGGTGGGATTCAGCGGCCACACACCATCGCCAGCAGCTTGCCCGCGTCCAGCGTGCGCGCCTGCGCCTGCATGGCTGGCAGGTGACGCGTCTGCAGGCTCTGCGCTTCCTGGGTGACGCTCGCATAGGCGTCCTTCAGCATCTGGGTGGACAAGCTGCGGCCACCGGCGTAATAGCGCTTGGCCACGTGGCCCAACGCGTAGGTGGCCGCAAAGCTCATGCCGGTGCTGACCGCCTGCTGCCCCACGCCGCGCAACAGCCCGCCGCCGACGCGGCCGAGCAGGCCGCCCAGCAGCTTGCGGCCGGCCTGCTCCAGGTACTGCGAGGTCAGGCCGACGCCGACGGTCGCCAGAAAATCCTTGACGT
>JAQGMQ010000544.1 GCA_028292305.1 Rhodoferax sp. | reverse complement strand
AGACCGTGGTGCACGAGCTTTTCGCGGCCTATGTTTCTTCGCCCGATGAAATGGCGCACGGCTTCGCCGCCCGGGCGCGCAACGCGTCGGGAGCGGCCGACCAGGCGCGTGCCGTGGCCGACTACATTGCCGGCATGACCGACCGTTTCGCCGCGCGCGAGCACGAGCGCCTCACGGGCCAGAAGCTGCTGGGATGACGATGGACAAGGCCATGTCAACCGACGCCGACATCGTGCAGGCGATGCAGCGTTGGCTCGAGCGCGCCGTGATCGGGCTGAACCTGTGCCCCTTTGCCAAAGCCGTGCACGTGAAGGGCCAGATCCATTACGCCGTTTGCCATGCAACCACGTCGCCCGCGTTGCGCGAGGCGCTGGCGCAGGAGCTTGATGCGCTGATGGCCATGGATGCCGAGGTGCGGGACACGACGCTGCTGATCGCACCCGACATGCTGGCCAATTTCATCGACTTCAATGATTTCCTGGCCGAGGCCGACGACGTGCTGGTGGAGCGCGACCTCGACGGTATCGTGCAGATCGCCAGCTTCCACCCCGACTACCAGTTCGGTGGCACCGCGCCGGACGACATCACCAACTACACCAACCGCGCGCCTTACCCGACGCTGCACCTGCTGCGCGAAGACAGCGTCGACCGCGCCGTGCAGGCCTTTCCCGAAGCCGAAACCATCTTCGAACGCAACATGGCCACGCTTGAGGCGCTGGGCCATGCGGGCTGGTCGGCCCTGGGCCTGGACGCAGCCGCGCAGCCAAGCAACATCAAAACATGAACGCCAAGAAAAAATCGCCAGCGGCCGCGGGCAAGGGGCCAGCTGCCACACCCACCGACCTCGCGCCTGAGATCGCGCCCGGCCAGTCCATCGAACTGCTGAAAGCGCTGCACATCCTCACGCGCGACGGCAAGCTCAACCAGGATTCGCGGCGCAAGCTCAAGCAGGTCTACCACCTGTTCCAGTTCATCGAAAAACTGTTGACCGAACTGCCCGCGCACGAAGGCGGACTGACCCTGGCCGACCACGGCGCGGGCAAGTCGTATCTCGGCTTCATTATCTACGACCTGTTCTTCAAGGCGCTGGGCCAGGGCCGCATCTACGGCATTGAAACCCGGGCCGAACTGGTGCAGAAATCGCAGGAGCTGGCGGCGCATCTGGGCTTCGAGCGCATGGAGTTCCTGAACATCAGCGTGGCCGAATCGGCCGAATCCAAGCGGCTGCCAGCGCGCATCGACGTGGTGACCGCGCTGCATGCCTGCGACACCGCCACCGACGACGCCATCGCCTTCGGCCTGCGCAAGAACGCCCAGGCCATGGTGCTGGTGCCGTGTTGCCAGGCCGAGGTGGCCGCCTGCCTGCGCCAGGGCAAGGCCTTGCAGCTGGCGCGCACGCCGTTGGCCGAGTTGTGGCGCCATCCGCTGCACACGCGCGAGATGGGCAGCCAGGTCACCAACGTGCTGCGCTGCCTGTACCTCGAGGCTTCGGGCTACCAGGTCACGGTGACCGAACTCGTGGGCTGGGAGCACAGCATGAAGAACGAGCTGATCATCGCCCGCTACACCGGGCAGAAAAAACGCAGCGCGGCCGAACGCCTGACCGCGCTGCTGGACGAGCTGGGCCTGCGCAGCCTGCTGGCCACGCGTTTTCCTCTGCCGTCGCTACCCGCCGCCCTGCCGGCGTGACCGGGCGGCGTCTTTTTGGCGTCAGCGGCCCTGCGCCCAGAAGCCGCCACGCAGTTGCCAGCCGTGGCCGCTCGGCACCCATTGGTGTGGCGTCCAGCGGTAGCCAGCCCGGTGCGCTTCCAGGTGGCCGGGGTGCCAGACGTGGCGCCCGCCTTCCCAGAGCCAGATGCCCGATATCCAGAAGTAACCTGGCGGGGCCACGGTAACCACTTCGGCCACGGGTGCCGGTGGTGCAGTGTCGACGTAGTAGGGTGCGGGTTGGCCCGGCTGGGGGGCATACACCACTTGCTGGCGTGGCGGCGCGATCACGCATCCGGACAAGGTGATGGCGGCAAGGCAGGCGGCAAGTGCGGCTGCGGAAGAACGGTACGGCATGGCATTTCCTTGGAAGTTGGGTGCTCCACCCATAACCGTGGCGCGCGCGCAGCCGGTGACATCCGGTGGGTAATGTTTCGTAAAGCCCGAACGGGCCCGGCCGGTATTGCCGGTAGCATTCGCATCGCTTCATTCACCCTTCGCCTGCTTCCCGCCATCGCCACACATGCCTAGCCGCTTTCATGGATCCGCCGCCTGGTGGCGCGCCTTCAGCCTCGCCGCCACCATTGCGGTGCTCGCCGGCTGCACCGCCATGGCGCCGGTCAATCCGCCGATCACCCAGGTCGACCCGGAAGGCGGTTACCGCATCACCAAACTCCTGCAGCGCACGCAGGGCCCGCGCAACGATCCGCAGGCGCTGGTGCTGCTGGCGTTCTCGGGCGGTGGCACACGGGCCGCGGCGCTGTCGTATGGCGTGCTCGAAGAGCTGCGCCGCACCCAGGTCACGGTGCGGGGCGACACCCATACCGCGCTGGACGAGGTCGATCTGGTCAGCGGCGTCTCGGGCGGCAGCTTCACGGCCTTGTCGTACGCGTTGTACGGCGAGCGGCTGTTCACCGAATATGAGCCGCGTTTCCTCAAGCGCGACGTGCAGGGCGAGCTGGTGCGCCGCGGCATGAGCCCCTCGTATTGGGGCAAGTTGGGCAGCGCGGGTTATGGGCGCTCCGAGCTGGCCGCCGACTATTACGACGAAATTTTGTTCGGCGGTGCCACCTATGCCGACCTGCTCAAAACCGCTGGCCCCGCGGCGCTGGTGACGGGCACCGACCTGTCGACCGGGGCCCGGTTCGAGTTCTCGCAGAACGCGTTCGACCTGCTGTGTTCCGACCTCGGCCAGGTGCGGCTGGCGCGTGCGGCGGCCACCTCATCGGCTGTGCCCGTGGTGCTCACGCCCGTCACCTTCCGCAACTACGGCGGCACCTGCCACGCACGCCTTCCCGCGTGGGTGGCCGACGTGACGAGCGGCAGCCCGTCGGCACGCCCCGCCGGCCGGGCGCTGCTGCGTTACCGCGACATCGAACGCCTGCAGGACAGCGGCGCCAGCCCCTATCTGCACGTGGTGGACGGTGGCGTGTCCGACAACCTCGGCCTGCGCGGCATGCTCGAAGCTTTCGAGGAGCTGGAGGCCAGCGCCAAGTTCCGCGACGAGATCGGTTTTGCCGGCCTGCGCCACATCGTGGTGATTGCTGTCAATTCGCGTTCGGCGCCGGCCACCGACTGGGACCGCAGCCCCACGCCGCCGGGCTTCTTGGCGCAGCTGCTGCAATCGTCGAGCGTGCCTATCGACCACTTCTCGGCCGAGTCGGTCGAGCTGATGAAAGACATCTCGCAGCGCTGGGCCAGCCAGCGCCGGCTGCAGGTGGCCGAGCGGCGGCTCAAGGGCGCGACACAGGCGGAGGCCGAAGCCCAGGTGCAGCAGGTCAGCTTCGACGCCATCGAGGTGAGCTTCGACGCGATCCGCGACCCGGCCGAGCGGCGCTACTTCATGGAACTGCCGACCAGTTTCGTGCTGCCCGCCGATGCGGTCGACAAGCTGCGTGAACTGGGTGGCCGCATGTTGCGCGAATCGGCTGGGTTCCAGGCGCTGCTGGCGCAAATCCGGCAGGACCAGCAGCGCGGCCAGCCCGCGCCCTGAGGCAGACATGGCCCGGCTTGCGCGCCTCACTGTGCCCGGCCTGCCGCACTACGTGGTGCAGCGCGGCAACAACGGCCAGCCGATTGTCGGAAGCGCCGACGACCACGCCTTCCTGCTCGCGCTGATCGACGAAAACGCCCGCAAGCAGCAGGTGGCGGTGCATGCCTACCTGGTGCTGCCCAACCAGTTCGAGCTGCTGCTCACGCCCGAGTCCGCCGACGCGCTGCCCACGCTGATGCAGGCCGTGGGCCGGCGCTACGTGCGCTACGTGAACGATAGCCTGGGGCGCCGCGGCAGCTTGTGGGAAGGGCGTTACCGCAGCACGGTGCTGCAAGCCGAGCGCCACCTGTTGCCCTGCATGGCGCTGATCGACACCAGCCCGCTGCGCGCCGGCCTGGCCGCCGAGCCGCGCGAGTATCCGTGGTCGAGCCATGCGCACTACATCGGCGCCCGCAGCGACCGCCTCATCACGCCGCACCCGCTGTTCTGGACGCTGGGCAACACGCCTTTTGCGCGCGAAGCGGCCTACGCCGAAATGGTGCGCACAGGGTTCGGCGCGGCCGAACAGGCCGTGTTGGGCGACGCCGTGCTCCGAGGCTGGGCGTTGGGCGACGAGGCATTCGTTGCAAATTTACAAAAACAGACGGAACGCCGCGTGACAAAAGCTGCGGCTGGCAGGCCGCTCAGCCTCAAGGATCAATAGCCACACGGGCATCTTGGTAAACCAATAAAAGGTTGTCTGCTACGTTTTTGATATGTCCCCGATTTAATCCTTATGGATATAGTCAACAAATAATTGGAATCCGACCCCAATTATTATTCTTGGCATTGTTGTTGCAGTGGTCTATGCTCCCATTCCCTGCGATATCTAATAGGAGTGCGCCATGACGACGGCTGCCGAGATTCAATATCTCAAAGACCACGGTTTGTATTCGGCCAGTCACGAGCATGACGCTTGCGGACTGGGTTTTGTGGCCCACATCAAAGGCGAGAAGCGGCACGACATCGTGACCCAGGCGCTGAAGATCCTGGAAAACATCGATCACCGTGGGGCAGTCGGCGCCGACAAGCTGATGGGCGATGGCGCCGGCATCCTGATCC
>JAQGMQ010000510.1 GCA_028292305.1 Rhodoferax sp. | reverse complement strand
CATCCCCGCGCTGCTGAGCAGGCGTTTCGACATGATCATGAGCGGCATGACCGCCACCAAGGCGCGGGCGGAGCGTGTCAACTTCTCCACCCCCTACGGCGACGCCTCGCTGGTGGCGGCCACGCTGGCCGGCAACGCCGCGGTGAAGTCGCCCGAAGACCTGGCCGGCAAGACGGTCGGCGTGCTGCTGGGCACCAACACGGTCGACTTCGCCAAGAACTTCGGCGCCAAACTGGCGGCCCGGAACCTGCCCGCGATGACGGTCAAGACCTATGACGACTTCCCGTCCGTGTTCCTCGAACTCGCCAACAAGAACATCGACGCGGTGATGTTGCCGCGGCCCATCATGGGCGGCTACATGGCGCAGAAGCCGGGCGCCTACAAAATCGTCGACGGCCTGGGCGACAAGTCCTACTTCGGCGTGGCCATGCGCAAGGACGACACCGCGCTGCTCGACGCCGTCAACAAGATTCTGCTGGACGCGAAGGCCGACGGCACGCTGGCCGCGGTGCAGCAGAAGTGGCTCGGTGCCCCTACCGGCGCGCTGCCCGTCAGCTGGAACCAGCAATGAACGCGTTGGCTGACGTGGCCGGCCCCGCGCCCGTGGCGGGCGTGCAGGCCGGAGGTCCGATGATCGCCGTGCGGCAGTTGACCAAGCGCTACGGCGATCACCAGATCCTCAGGGGCATCGACCTCGACGTGGCCGCCAGCGAGGTGGTCACCATCATCGGCCCCAGCGGTTCGGGCAAGAGCACGGTGTTGCGCTGCCTGAACTTCCTGGAGGCGCCGACCTCGGGCGAGGTGTACGTCGACGGCGAACGGCTCGGTTATGTGCAGCGGCCCGACGGCCGTGTCGTGCGCCGGCCCGAGGTGGAGATGAACCGCCAGCGCGCCGAGATCGGCATGGTGTTCCAGCAGTTCAACCTGTGGCCGCACAAGACGGTGCTGCAGAACATCATCGAGGCGCCGATGCTGGTGCGCGGGCAATCGCGCGACGAGGCCACGGCCACGGCGGTCAAGCTGCTCGACCGCGTGGGCCTGCTGGCGAAGAGGGACGCGTCGCCCACCACGTTGTCCGGCGGCCAGCAGCAACGCGTGGCCATCGCGCGTTCGCTGGCGATGCAGCCCAAGGTGCTGCTGCTCGACGAGGTGACCTCGGCGCTCGACCCGGAGACGGTGCACGAGGTGCTCGACGTGGTCCAGGGCCTGGCCCGCGACGGCATGACCATGGTGCTGGTCACGCATGAAATGTCCTTTGCCCGCGAAGTATCCGACCGCGTGGTGTTCATGGACGAGGGCGTGGTGATGGAAGTCGCCCCGCCCGCGCAGTTCTTCTCGGCGCCGCGGCACGAACGCGCGCAGTCGTTTCTCTCCAAAGTATTGTGACCAAGGTGTTGTGATGTTCGACTTCAAAATCATTGCCACCTACCTGCCCGACCTGCTGCACGGCGTTCTGGTGACCATCGAGTTCACGCTCGGCGGCTTGCTGCTCGGTCTGGTCATCGGCATTGCCGCGGCCATGCTCGGCCTGTCGCGGCTGCGCTTCCTGCACTGGCTGGTGCGCGCCTATGTGGACTTCATCCGCGGCACGCCACTGCTGCTGCAGCTCTTCATCCTGTACTACGCGCTGCCCCCGCTGGGGCTCAAGATGTCGGCCACCACGGCTGGCATCCTCGGGCTCGGCATCAATGCCGGCGCCTACCTGGCGGAGATCTTTCGGGCCGGCTTCGAGGCCGTGCCGCGCGCCCATGTGCAGGCTGCGCGGTCGCTGGGCATGAGCTACCGCCAGACGCTGCTGCGCATCGAGCTGCCGCAGGCCGCCACCCTGGTGCTGCCGCCGCTGGCCAACGAGATGATCAGCCTGGTCAAGTCGACCTCGCTGATCTCCACCATCTCCATCGCCGAGCTGCTGCGATCGGGGCAGATCGCGGTATCGGTCACGTTCGCACCCCTGGAGATCTACACGATCGTGGCGCTGTTCTACCTCGCCATCAACCTGGCGCTTGCCAACCTGGTGCGGTGGCTGGAGCGGCGCAAGGGCTCGGGCGCGCGCTCCGAGGCGCGGCGCACGCTGATGGATGTGGGGGTCTAGAGGTCGTCTGCCAAGGGCATGTCCACACCAGGACTGGCGCTGAGCCATGGTGTAAAGACAGGCTGATCGAGGGTTTGCCCTGTAAGTACCCAGCTATCACCCGTCAACGATGTTTCAGTGAAATACTTATTCCACGCCACCATAAGGCGTGGGTGATTTCACCAAATATCGGAGACAAACATGCGGGTCATTTCCATTGCAGAGCAGCGTCCCGCGCAGGGCGACTGCGCGGACGAAGGCGGGCCGGTCCAGAAGCTCGCATTGCCGCTGGCGCGGCGTGAATTCCTGAAGGGGTCGGGTGTGTTGTTCGGCACGCTGGCTGCCGGCACGCTGCTGGCCGGCCTGGCGCCGTCGAGCGCCTGGGCGCTGGAGCTGCAGAAGCTGTCCACCGCCGACGGCGCGACGCTGATGGCCATGGGCCGGGTGTTGTATCCGCACCAGAAGCTGCCCGATGCGGTGTACGCGCTGCTGGCCAAAGACCTCGACGCCAAGGCCGCCGCCGACGCCGGCACGGCCAAGCTGCTGCAGGACGGCATCGCCTGGCTCAACACCTCGGCCGGCGGCAATTTCGCCCAGGCCGGCGCCACACGCAAGGCAGAGATCGTGCGCGGCATGGAAGGCACGCCCTTCTTCGGCGCGGTGCGCGGCCAGTGCGTGACATCGCTGTACGACAACGACATGGCCTATGCCGTGTTCGGCTACCCCGGCTCGGCCTGGGAGAAAGGCGGCTACATCACCCGCGGTTTCCAGGACCTGAAGTGGCTGCCCGCGCCTTCCAGCGCCGCCAGCCCGCCGCCTTACATGGGTTGATGCAGGGGCCGATATCACGGATGAACAGCCGGTTGGACGACGGTCGATGGCGGCTTTGCGTCAGGCCGCACCAGGGCGGGCGCCCTGCAAAAAAATACGATAAAACCTCACGGAGACAGACATGGCTAAATTCGATTTCGAAGACGACTCGGTGGTCCTTGTCGTCGGTTCCGGCGCGGGCGGTGGCACCCTGGCCAACGAGCTGTGCCAGAAGGGCATCAAGGTGGTGGTGCTGGAGGCCGGCGCCGCCCAGTCCAACGCCAGCTTCATCAACGACGAATGGAAGTCGTTCAGCCAGCTGGCCTGGCTCGACAAACGCACCACCTCGGGCAGCTGGCGCGTGGCGAAAGACTTCGCCGGCCTGCCGGCCTGGATCTGCAAGACCGTGGGCGGCACCACCACGCACTGGGCCGGCGCCTCGCTGCGTTTTCAGGAACATGAGTTCCGCACCCGCAGCTTCTACGGCGACGTGAAGGGCGCCAACCTGCTCGACTGGCCCATCACGCTGCAAGACCTCGAGCCGTATTACGCCAAGGCCGAATACAAGATGGGCGTGACCCGCACCAACGGCATTCCCGGCCTGCCGGGCAACAACAACTTCAAGGTGATGCATGCCGGCGCCACCAAGCTCGGCTACAAGGAAGTGCACACCGGCAACATGGCCATCAACAGCGAGCCGCGCGACGACCGCGGGCGCTGCATGCAGCTCGGCTTCTGCTTCCAGGGCTGCAAGAGCGGCGCCAAGTGGTCCACGCTCTACACCGAGATTCCCAAGGCCGAGGCCACCGGCAACTTCGAGATCCGGCCGCAGTCGCATGTGTCGCGCATCGAGCACAACGCGGCCGGCAAGGTGACGGGCGTGGTCTATTTCGACAAGGACGGCAAGGAGCAGCGGCAGAAGGCGCGCATCGTCTGCGTGGCCGGCAACGCGATCGAGACGCCGCGGCTGTTGCTGCTGTCGGCCTCCAGCCTGTACAAGGACGGGCTGGCCAATTCATCGGGCCAGGTGGGCCGCAACTACATGCGCCACATGACGGGCTCGGTCTATTCGGCGTTCAAGAACCCGGTGCACATGTACAAGGGCACCACCATGGCCGGCATCGTGCGCGACGAGGCCGGGCACAACCCCAACCGCGGCTTTGCCGGTGGCTACGAGCTGGAAACCCTGTCGCTGGGCATTCCGTTCATGGCGGCGTTCTTGAACCCGGGCGGCTGGGGCCCCGAGTTCACCTGGTGGATGGACCGCTACACCAACCTGGCCGGCATGTGGATCGTAGGCGAAGACATGCCGCGCGAGACCAACCGCGTCACGCTCAACACCGGCGTCAAGGACCAGTGGGGCAACTACGCGCCCAACGTGCACTACGACGACCATGACAACGACATCGCCATGCGCAACCACGCCTTCACCCAGGCCGAGCGCGTGCACCAGGCGGCCGGCGCGATCAAGACGTTTCGCACGCCCCCGTATCCGTCGACCCACAACATGGGCACCAGCCGCATGAGCGCCCGCGCGCAGGACGGCGTGGTCAACCAGTGGGGACAAACCCACGACATCGCCAACCTGTTCATCAGCGACGGCAGCCAGTTCACCACCGGCGGCGCCGAAAACCCGACGCTGACCATCGTCACGCTGGCGATCCGCCAGGCCGACTACATCGCCCGGCAGATGACCGAACGCGCGATCTGACCCGCCCCTTGATCCAGGAGACCCGCCATGTGTGAATACTTCGTGAAAGCCGACCCGATCCAGTACGAGCAGCGTTCGCGCACGGTGCGCATCCGCAACGTGCTGACCAGCATCCGCCTGGAGAACATGGTGTGGGACATCCTGGCCGAAATGGCCGAGGAGGAGGGCTGCACCACCAATGCGCTGATATCCAAATTCCACGACGAGATCCTGGCGCACCGCGGCGAGGTGCCCAACTTCGCCTCGTTCCTGCGGGTGACCAGCATGCGTTACCTGCGCCGCTGCCTGACCAGCCTGGAGAAGCAGCTCCCCCAGCCAGTCGGCAAGGTCGCCCAGATGGGCGCACCTGGCCGAGCGCAGGTGCCAGCGCAGGGGCCGGTGCCCAAGCCCCTGGTCGCGGTGGGCAGGTAGTCGCGCTGCGCCGTCTGCCGATTTTCAATGCC
>JAQGMQ010000444.1 GCA_028292305.1 Rhodoferax sp. | reverse complement strand
TCATCGTGGAGCAGCATCCGCAGGCGATCCTGGCGATTTCGCACGGCGCCGTGGTGCTGGACCGGGGGACGGTGGTGCACGCGGGCGCGGCGGCCGATCTGCGTCACCAGCCGGAGCTGCTGGACAGGCTGTTGGGCGTCGCGCGCTGAGCCTGTGTGCAGGCTGGCTTGATTGGCCAGCCAAGTGTCAGGCTGGCTTCATTTTCCGGAGATCGGGCTGCGGCCGGCCACGTAGATGCTGGCCTGGCCCACGATGCCGGCGCCCACCATCACCAGCCCGGCCGCCAGCGCCGGGTCCGACCCGAGGCCGACCAGCGCGGTGCAGACGGCACCCACCGTCATCTGCGTGAAGCCGTACAGGCCCGAGGCCGAGCCGGTGACGCGCGGGTTCACGCTGATCGCCTCGGTCAGCGCCGCGGGCGAGGCCACGCCCGCGCCGAGTGTGAACAGGAACAAGGTGCCCACCACCCAGGGGACGCTGAGAAAGCCGAACAACGCCGCCGCCAGGAACGCAAAAGCCGCCACCACGCTGACACCGTTGGACGCGATCAACAGCGGCCGCATCGGCACCCGCGTCACCAGCCGCGTGGCCAGCATGCTGCCGAGCCAGATGCCCGAGATCAGGATCGCCAGGTAGATGCCGACCTCGTGCGTGGGCCGGTGCAACTGCTGCACGAAGATGAACGGCGCCGAGGCGATGAACGCGTACATGGTGGTGGTGGCACAGCCGCCGCCGATCGAATAACCGATGAAGCGCGGCGACTTCAGCAGTTCCATGTAGTTGCGGCCCAGCGCGCGGAAATTGGTGTTGGCTTTTTCGGCGGCCTTGCCGGTTTCGGGCAGCAGCTTCCAGGCGAGCAGGATGTTGACCAGCCCGAGGGTGGTGAGGGCGTAGAAGATCGAGCGCCAGCCCAGGCTGCTGGCCAGTGCCGCGCCGACGATGGGGGCCACGCCCGGGCCCACGGTGACCATCAGGTTCATCAGCGCCAGCCGCTTGGCGGACTCTTCGAAGCTGGTCGTGTCGCGCACGATGGTCCGGCCCAGCACCAGGCCGGCGCAACCGCCGAGTGCCTGGAACAGCCGGGCCGCGATCAGCGCATGCGCGTCGGGCGCGAGCGAGGCCGCGGCACCGGCGATGGTGTAGAGCACCAGGCCGACCATCAGCACCGGTCGCCGGCCGAAGTGGTCCGACAGCGGGCCGTAGACCAGCTGGCCCACGGCCAGGCCGGCAATGTAGAGGCTCACCGTGAGCTGCATCGCGCCGACGCTGGCGCCCAGGCTTTCGGCCGCGAAGGGCAGGGCCGGCACGAAGATGTGCATCGCCACCGTACCGCTGAAGGTGAACAGCGCCAACAGCCACAGCGGCACCTTGGGCACGCCGCGCGGCGATGCGCTGTGTGATGCGGTGTGTGATGCGGTTTGCGGGGTAGGCGGCGACGTGGCGGTCACCGATGCGGTGGTGATGCTGGCCGTGGTCGACAGGTGGGGCGTCAAGGTGGAGGCCAGGGTCGGACCTGCTGTGGAACCTGACATGGAACTTGGAGGCGGGCTCATGGCAGGCTCTCGGAGGGTGCGATGGCCTGCAGCGCCGCGTAGATGTGTTCGATGGTGTGGGTGGCCGCCAGCAGCTCGGCGTCCGACAGGCCCGACAGCACTTTTTCGCGAACCTGGCGCGACGAGCGTTCCACCTTGACCACCGTGGTCTGGCCCAGCGGCGTCAGCACGATGGCCTTGGCGCGGCGGTCGTCGCCTTCCTCGCGCCGCTCTACCAGGCCTGCGGCCTGCAGCTCGTTGATCAGGCGCACCACTGATGAATTGTCGAGCGCCAGCGACGCGGCCAGGTCCTTCTGCCGCATGGGCGCGGCCGCGCGCGCCACGTGCAGCAGCGGCAGCCAGGTCGCCTCGGTCAGGCCGAACGGGTGCAATTGGCGGTCGACCGCGCGGCGCCATTGGCGGGCGGTCTTGCCGATGAGTTTGCCGATCTCGCTGCGTGGGGACTTGTCGTGAAGCGGCATCAGCGGCGGCGAAGGCATTGGAGGTTGAAAGATGACATACCAATAGATTGTATGTCATCTAATTTCACGGTGCAGCGCGGGCTGGCCTGGCCGGCATCGCCAGGCGCCGCCTTGGGCGCTCCTGGGCGTTCAGGCCCGGCGGCTGAATGGCGCTGCGAACAAACGCGCCGCTTCTTGCAGGCAGGCGAATTCCTCGTCGGAAATGCCTTGCTCGACCATGTCGAAATGGCACAGGGTGCCCGTCAACTCCCCCGCGTTGTCGAGGATCGGCACGCCGTGGTAGGCCACGACCACGTTCTGGTAGGGGCTTCCGGCCAGCCGTTCGTCGCGGCCGGAGTGGTCGACCAGCAGGAAGCCGTCGCGCAGCACGACCTGGCAAAAGCTGTCGGCCAGCACCACCTTTTCCAGGCCCTCGGGCCGCAGTTGGCCTTGCTTGTCGAACATGTGCGTGTTGAGCAGCAGCTCGCCCTCGAGCCTGAAGATGCCGGAGTACCGGTGCGGCACGCCCTGGTTCAAAGCCGCCAGGCCCGACGGCAGGCCGCCCGTCTGCAGCGCCTCCCTGACGTGGTGCAGGCGGGTCGGCGTGGCGACACCCTTGCGGGCGGGTGGAGGGTCGATGAAAGTGCTGGGGGAAAATCGCATGGCAGCACA